>JAJBVQ010000260.1 GCA_020859745.1 Rikenellaceae bacterium | reverse complement strand
AACAATCAAATACTATCAAAATTACATTCTGAACCCTCTACTTTTTCTTGGCTCTTCCGCAGACTGTCGCAAACCTTGCCTTAATTTCTTCCATTGTTCCTTGAACCATTCACCTATCGGTTGTCGGTTTATGGTCAGCACCAATTTGTTATCATCGACCGGACTTTTCTCCACTTTGAAAACATCATTCTTGATTTCAAATCTTCGTCTATGCTCTTCGGAATAAATTTTACCATTACACCTGATAGATTCTTTTTTGGTCAAAAGACTGTTTACCATGTCTTTGGTAAATCCGATAGCATAACATAGTTTTTCCATTCTCAACATCTCTTTGAGCAATGGGAACCAGTTGAATGCTTTTTCAAGAATGGTGTTCAATCGTGATATTTCCTTGTCTTTGGTTTCAAGCTCTTGATTATGTATTCCTTGCAGGTTACGAATCTGCTTGCCGTGCTGTTCCTGCATTTGTTGCATCTTGGCTTTTAATTCATCAATACCCTTGTCACGTTTGGCTATTTCATGACGTAAATTCTCGTTAGATTGTTCCAAATCTTTCAATTTACCGCTGCCGAAAAGAGAACCGACACCACTTGCTATGGCGGTGGCTGCATCAGTGGCTACACTTTTGAGCTTGTCGGTGCGTATCTCCGATTTTACCTGTTTCAGCTCCTGTTCGGCAAAGCTTATTTGTTGCTCCTTGTGTCGTTTGGTTTCCTCTATACGTTGCAGTTCAGCTTTCTGTTTTTCAATGATAAAGTCGTTTCGCTCTAAATGCTCTTTGCCAGTGACGGCCTTTGACTGCCCACGTTCCATTATTAGAATGTCGGATGCCAAGCTCTGCATTTCGGTCATATCTTCATCATTAAGTTTTCGGCTTTTTCCGGTTTCGTGGTTCATCCAGTCGAAAACGATATGGGCATGATAATTCGGTTTGAACCATCTTTCGCCTATTTGGAAACTCTCCCTATCTTCGGCTTCGGGGTGTCCGCTCAGCCAATGCCCCTCGTCCTTGTGCAGGAAGATTTGAAGCGGTGTGATGCCCCAACGCCTTTGGCACTCCTCGCCGAATTTACGCACGTCAGCCAGTGTGGTGTCCGGTCTGACGAGTAACACTCCCTCACGGATGGGGGAACATCCCGCCACCTTGATAGTCTTTCCATTCTTTCCCTTGCGTTCCCTTTCTTTTTCCTGCATGGCACGTCCGGTCTTTTCCTTGACCATTCGTTTGACGTTGTCATAGTGCGTCCGCAGTTCGGGAGTGCCGAAGTCGGGATTTATCCACTGTTCGTTATCGGTGGAAAGTTCGGGAACGACATAGATTCTGGACTCCCCGATATTACGCATATACTCGGCAGCCCTTCGGTTGTGCGCCTCGCTCGATGCGATGTTGCAAGGCTTGATATGTATGCTTGATTTTGTTGCCATAACTATTCTGTTTTTATTGTTTACAATTGATTGCTTTGCTCGCTTCCGCAGAGGGGTTCTTAGGGGGTGTAACCCATAAGCGGAGATTGCAAAGAGAGGGTCACTCTTTGCTCGGGGTTCTCAGGGGTGAAACGCCCTGAGTGGGTCATTAGGGCAAAGCCCTAATCCCCTCGGGAGAGCCCACAACTACGAAAGCGGAGCGTGTAGTTATAGTGGGCTATAACTGAAAGCCGTTCTTCTTTTTCGGTGACTGGCTGCGCGTCTCTTTGACAGACCGGACTTGCCTTTTTCTTTCAACCTGTTTCTGCAAGTATTCATTCAAGTCCTTGCATCCGTTGTAAGTCTGCGAAGCGTCACGGATGTACAGGTCTCTGCCGTATTCCTTGCGGATTTGTCGGAGAGCTTCCATGCCTGCATGGTCGTTGTCAAAAAAGCAGTGGATGCGTTCGTAGCTGCCCAACGGATAGAGAGCCTTGTTTACATTCGATACGGAGTTCAATACAATGTAGTCCTGTCCGTCCAACTCCGGATAATTCGGGCAGCTCTCCTGTCTCAATGTCAGAAAGGAGAGGTAGTCCATGAATCCCTCGAACACATAACAGGTATTCCTTGCTTTCCCCGACTGCCTGATGTGGGAGATTTCCTTGGGTGCGATGCAACCCTTGAAATAGCGGTTGCGAACCTCAAATCCACCCGAACCATTGGGAAAGGCGATGGCAAAGTACCGTTTGCCATTGTGGGTGAAACGGGCTTCACTACATTCTCTTTTTGCCAGTTCCATATTTATTCCTCTTCCCTGCAAGTAGGCAAGCAGGGCAGGGGACGATAACGGAACAATCTCCAACTGTTGGAAACTCGGTTCGGAAGAGTTTTGCTTGCCAAAAGAGAAAGATACCGGGCGCACATGCGGTGTCTGTTCCGCTATCCGTTTTAAAATGTAAGGTACATGGTCGGTAGCATACAGGTGTGCAGCCAGTTCAATGATACCGCCACCTTTGCCCAAACCGAAGTCATACCATTGGTTACGTTCGGTATTTATCTTGAACGAAGCTTCTGCTTCTTCCCTTAACGGTGATTTATACCACAGGTTGATACCTTGTTGCTTGACGGGAGAATATCCCAAACTGTGCAGAAAATCTGCTATCCTGATTTGCTTGGCTGTCTGTATATCCATAAAATGATTGTTTTAGTAGTTGGTAAATTGGTTGCTAAATTGATTCGTTTTTCTTTTCGCCCGTACCATTTTAAGAAGTACGGTCTGTATAACCACTTCACTTTATTTTCGTATATATAGGATACGGTAGTAAAGTGAAGTGGTTTTGTACTTCCTGCAACCGCTTCGCTTTATTCCTAATATATAGACCCACAGAATAAAGTGAAGCGATTACAAACAACAGGCTAATAGTGGAAGTCGGGCATGAACGTGTATTTCCTGCCGTTCTCCTGCACTATCATCCGTTTGTTGCGAAGCATGGTGATGAGCGGTACCGCCTTTTGATGGTTCAGCTTTACACCTATTGACGTATAGCTTTTGATTAAGGCATTTTCCAGCTCCTTGTAGCCATATTCCTCTTTCAGTCCGAAAACCGCTTCCAGTGCGATGCGGTGCTGTTGTTCGGTGATGTGCCTGTAAGGGTCAAACTTTTCCTCTTCCGGCCTTCCCGGTTTCTTGGCTTCGGGCTTGTAACCCTCCATGAGTTCGGGCAGGGCATTGTCGTTGATACGGAATGCGAAAGGCTCGAAGTCCATTGCCCTTATGTGCATGGCTGATACTTTACTTATATCCCCGTTGTTCTTGTCCTTTTCCACAAGGAGTACGGTTTCTGCCTTGTTGTTCAGTTCAGTACCGATATGCCCTCTCGCATTTTCATCCCCTTTGTTCTGATGCAGTATCGTATGGATATGTATCTGCCTGTCGTCCGTCCACTGCATCAGTTTGGATATGATGCGTGTGGATTCGCCGGGGCTGTTGATGTCATATACCATATCACGAATACCGTCTATGATTACAAGGGCTATGTTGGGGGTATTGTAGATAGCCTGCTCTGCAATCCTGATACGCTGTTCGGGCGTGTATTTCCTCAAAGCAAGAAATTCAAGATTTTCATTGTCCCTGTCATCGGGAAGCCCGGCCATCCGCAAAATACGTTTCATGACTTTCAGGCAATGATAAGGGCTTTGTTCCGTGTCCACATAAAGGATTTTCCGTTTGTCTTCCGGAAGTTCAGCCACATATCGCAGCACTGTGCCGTTCTTCAATGCGGCGGCTACGATAGCCGACACATTGAACGTCTTTTTGCTCTTGGCTTTGCCGATGGATGCACTGAAATTCCCCAATGTCCCTATGACGGAACCATGTACTTTGAGAATCTCCGGTGCTTTTTCATAACTTTTCGACAGGCTCAAACGTGAGGCTTGCCAAAGGATTACGGCTTCTTCTGCCGATATTTCCTTGTTGTCTTTCATATAATCCATAAGTACACCTCCCGTTATTTTCGTCCTCCGGTTTTCTTTCCGGCCAGTTCAAGGGCAAGTTCCGCATCAACGATAATCTTGCGCCCTATTTGCGTAATGGCTTTGTCAATCTTTCCGCTTTTCTTTATACGGTTGGCGGTGGGCAGGCTGCACCCGAACAGTTTGGCAATGCCCGGTATTCCGTACACATACTTCCTTTCCATGTCCGTGATGGGCTGCGGTTGCGCTTCCGTTTGGTTGGAAGCGTGCTTGCTTAGGAATATGAACTCTTCGCCTGTCATCTGCCAGACGGGTTTTAATAATAACTCTTGAAGATTTGTCATCGTCCAATCTATTTAGTCGTTAAACAATCAGCCCTGCGCACTGGCTGTTATCTATGTTCTCGAACGATGCAAAATTAGGTAGGGTTATAAGTGGTAAGGATGTGGTTAATGTAAATGGAATGTCTTATTATTCATCTGAATATCAGAGAATAAAAATACCACTCAAAAATTAATTTGAGTGGTAAAAGTGGTAATTTCATGGAATGTCAGGATGTATCACGAATTATCTGAATATGCTTTCCATTTCTTTGGCGAATTTCTGGTTGCTATCACTTGGAAAATCGGAAACGGGTTCTTTGTACTTCGATCTGTAATAGCTCTCGTCAATATCCAGTAGTTTCAATATCTTGTCTCGCCATTCGTCCCTGTATTGCTTGGATAGTTTTTCACTCATCAGGAATATCAGGTAACACACCCGTATCTTTTCCCTTGCCTTGATTTTTAATCTGTTCTTGCAGGGGTACAGATTTATATTGGCATAGAAGTCCGCTATGGTAATGGCTTCGAACTGTTCCCCGACACAGGTTTCATAAATAGGCGAAAGCGGCTTCATGTCAAAATATTCATGCTGTTCCTCCGGTGTATTCTGTACTTCTTCTTGCGCATTTTGCTCGACTGATTCCTCCGGTCGTTTTTCTTCCACATCATCAGGAAGGTATTTTTTCAGGACTTCCATGAAAAGAAGGCTTAGGCGGTAAACATCACTGGAAAGGTTTTCGATATATTGAAAAGCCTCTTTCTGGTCTTGCTTTTGCAGTTCATAGAGTTTATCCAATTCCTTCTTTTCCTTGTCGTATTCAGCCTTGCAGCGTTCATATTCCTTTTCTGCCTGTATTTCTTCTTCGTCCGTATGCTCCCGAAAACCAATGAAATCATATCTGTGGTATGCGTCATTCAAAGGCTCGTGCAACTTGGTGGTAATCTCCAACTGGTCTCTAATTGCAGAATTACGTCTGTCTGCGTAGTGAAAACACACACGCTTTATGATGTCATCATTCAGAGGTTTTGTTTCATAAGCCCGTATATTCTTTTCTATTTCGATTTTTAAACTATTGAGAATCAATGTGTATTGTTCTTTATGCTTGTCAAGTACCAGTTCAAGGATAGCGGATTCAAAAGCCTTTGTATCATTGTGCTGCCTGTAAAAATCGGTGATGAATTTTTGCTTGTCAAAAGAAAAAGCATAATTGGTCACCCAATCATTATATATCCTGTTGAGTTCTCCGTATAGGGGAATCAGTTTGTTAATCTCTCCTGCCATAGACCTCAATTTTGGGGATTATTGTCCTTGTCAAGGAAAGATGCCAGTTCTTCTTCCACCTCTTCCACACTTGGCAAAGCTGATTTCAAATTTTCGGGTATAGCCTTGCTCAACTGGTAATCACTGATACCTATCGGCTGGTCGTAGCCTGTCAAAGCGTATTGTGCCACAACTTCATCTTTTCCCTTGCACAGCAACAGCCCGATAGTCTTGTTGTCATTTTCTCCCCTCAGTTTGTCATCCACCACATTGATGTAGAAGTTCAGTTGTCCTGCATACTCCGGCTTGAATGGAGTAGCCTTTAATTCCACTACAATGTATGCGTGTAGCGGAATTGAATATAGAATCAAGTCGGCAAAGAAATCGCTGTTGCCAATTTGAAAATGCTTCTGCCGGGCGACAAAGGCAAAACCGTTGCCCATTTCCAACAAATAACGGGTAACGTGTTTTACCAGTTGTTCCTCTATGTCCCTTTCGTCTGCCTTTTCTTTCGCTCCTGCCAAATCGAAGATATACGGGTCTTTCAACAGGTAATTGGCAAGGTCGCTTTGTGGTGCTGGAAGTGTGGCTGTAAAATTGTTTACCTTGTTGTTACTGATTTGTCTGTTATATAGGTTGGTTTCAATTTGTATTTTAAGAACATTGCTGCTCCAACCCATTTCTACCGATTGTTTCATGTACCAATATTTTACACCTAATGGAAGCGAATTATTGAGCATAATTACATGACTTGCCCAATTTATTCTGGCAACAGGGGATGCCAAAAATAATTTTTCTATATCCTCAATCGTTATCCGGTAAATGGCAGATACAGTTTTGGCAACATTCTGAATTTGCGCAAGAGGTTCTTGCGTAAATTCTAACAACTGACTATCAGTGGATTGTATTTGCGCAGTAAGTTCTTGCGTAAATTGTCCGTTGTTTAGTTTCAAGACTTCATCTGCGACCTTCTGTATGCTTGGAACAGATAGCCTTGCATCCGTATCAATGAAACTTCGTAGCACGTTCAGCGGATATGACCGTGCGAATTGGCACATATAAGTAAGGTTACGTTCCGAATAGCCTTTCTTTTCAGGGTAATTGAGCCGGATAGCCTTTGCCAGTTGCTTGATGATTTTGCTTCCCCAGCCTTGTAAGTTCTGATGATACAGGATATAGTTTCCTATTTTCCAATAATGGAACAGCATTTGCGCATTGGCTGCGGTAATCAGCCTGACTTGCGCCTGTTCTATTTCCGAACCGACAGCATGAACAAATGCGTCAAAGTTCGTTCTTTCTATATGATGTTCTTTGTTGTTTTCCATGTTCCAATGTCTATTGTTGTCGCAAATATAATTCAAATAGCGGATAATCCATGAAACTGATTGATACTTTTATAGTTGGTTAAACTTGTTCATGGCATTTGCCTTAATATCATCCGCTATGTCAATGTAGGGTTTCATGGCTTTATAGTCACTGTGTCCCGTCCATTTCATTACGACCTGTGCCGGAATACCGAGAGCCAGCGCATTGCAAATGAATGTTCTTCTTCCTGCATGGGTGCTTAGCAATGCGTATTTTGGGGTGACTTCATCTATACGCTCATTCCCTTTGTAGTAGGTTTCCCTTACAGGCTCGTTGATTTCAGCGAGTTCCCCCAACTCTTTCAAATAATCGTTCATCTTTTGGTTGCTGATGACAGGCAATGCCATGTGGTTTTCAAAATGGACTTCCTTGTATTTTTCAAGTATGGCTTTACTGTATTTGTTCAGTTCAATATTCAGACTGTCTGCCGTTTTGACTGTGGTAACTTCAATGTGGTCGGGTTTCACATCGCTTCTTTTCAGATTACGAACATCCGAGTATCGCAGACTTGTGAAGCAACAGAATAGAAAGACATCCCTGACACGTTCCAAATATTGCTTGTCTTTCGGTATCTGGTAATCTTTCAGTCTGTTCAATTCGTCCCAAGTCAGGAATATTACCTTTTTAGAGGTGGTTTTTAATTTGGGTTTGAATGTATCGTATGCAATGTTCTGATGATGTCCTTTTTTGAAACTCCAGCGCAGGAACCATTTGAGAAATCCCATTTGTTTGCCGATGGTGCTGTTCCTCATGTCTTTCTTATCACGCAAGAAATTGACATATTCGTTTAACCCGAACTCGTTGAAGTATTCAAAGGTTACATCTTCCTTGAACTCTTTGAGGTGGTTTCTCACTGCTGCAAATTTCTCATAGGTGGATGCCGTCCAATTATTCTGGTTGCCACACTCTTTTACAAACTCATCGAACACTTCCCAAAAACTTATCTGCGCTTCTTCCTGCTGTTCTTCACTGTTGTCTTTCATCCGCAGATTGAACGCATCCTTTAGCTGTTGGGTGGTCGGCATGGTTTCCTGTACCTCAAACTCCTTAAACACGTTTTGAATCTCGGCATAGTATTTCAGCAAGTCCGCATTGATTTCGGATGCGCTTTGTTTCAGCTTGTTGGTGCATCCGTTCTTTACCCGTTGTTTGTCGGCATCCCATTTGGCTACGTCAATCCGGTAGCCTGTTGTAAATTCGATGCGTTGGCTTGCGTATATGACACGCATACGGATAGGCACGTTCTCTACGATTGGTACACCGTTCTTCTTCCGGCTCTCCAATGCAAAAATGATGTTGCGTTTGATATTCATAATTGGGTGCGTTTGAAATTCTACACCCAAATATACACCCAAAAATTGAAATAACAAAAGGCATTTAGAAAGATTTAGATTTACTCTGCATTGTATATAATATGTGATTATCAATGATTTGCAATTTTATGATATTTTCTGAAAGCGTAGGTTTGGGAGCCTATCTCTCCGCCATTCGAACAAAGAGGCCGATGGAGTTCCCATCGGCCTCTTGTCTTTAGTTCTCCGATCTACCCGCCTAAATCGCTACATTTGTATCCAAAGCGATGCCTATGCAATTCCAGTTCGACACGCGCCTGAAAGGGAAAATAGTCCTGACCGGCGATCTGCACGCCCGTTCCGAATGGCTCCGGGACAAAAGCCTGTACAAATTCCTCTGGGTCAGGACAGGGCGCGTCGCACTGGAGATCGACCACGTCGAAACTACCCTCATCCGGGGCGAGGTTATCGCCCTGACCCCTTTCCACCATATCGAATTCAAAGCCATCGAAGGGGAGTATGCGGCGCTGATGTTCAACAGTAACTTCTACTGCATCTTCGGGCACGACTCCGAAGTATCCTGCAACGGCTTCCTGTTCAACGGCGGCAGCCGCCTGATACGCCTCGCGCTGGCCGATCACGAAACGGCCGCGCTCGAGGAGCTTGCGGGAGGGTTCGCCCGCGAATACGAGGTGCGCGACAACCTGCGGGAAGAGATGCTCCGCATCCTGCTTAAACGGTTCATTATCCTTTGCACGCGCATGGCCCGGGAGCGGTTCGGCATCACCGCAGACCGGGAAAACGGTTTCGACGTCGTGCGCCAATATATGGTGCTGGTCGACAACCATTTCCGGGAGAAGAAACAGGTGAAAGAGTACGCCGATATGCTGAACCGGTCGCCGAAAACGCTCGCCAATCTCTTTTCGGCCTACCGGTTGCCGTCGCCTTTGCATATCATCCACGAGCGGATCGAAACCGAGGCCAAACGGCTCCTCCTTTACAGCTCGCGCAGCGCCAAGGAAATAGCCGCACTATTGGGCTTCGAAGACCTGGCCGCTTTCAGCCGGTTTTTCAAAAACGTCGCGGGCGAGAGCATCACCTCCTACCGTACGCGGGAGAAAGGGAAGAATTGACAACGCCGCCGGAAGAATAGCCATTCCCGCCCCGGTCCCGGTGTACGATCTTTGTACCGTAATCAAAAACACCGAGACCATGACACAGAAACCAAACCGAATTTTCCGCCGATTCCTTCAAACCGCCGCATCCGCCGGCCCCTTGGGGATCAAGCTGATCCGAATCGCAATTCTCATTATTTTCGTCTGGATCGGCGGTCTGAAATTCTTCCGCTACGAAGCCGAAGGGATCGTCCCGTTCGTTGCCAACTCCCCTTTCATGAGCTTCTTCTACTCGAAAAAGGCTCCGGAATACAAAAGCTACAAGCTGAAAGAGGGCGAATTCGACGCTGAAAAGCGGCAATGGCACGCGGAGAACAACACCTACGGCTTTTCGCGCGGGCTGGGCATGCTGATCATGACGATCGGCGTACTGGTATTCTTAGGCATCTTCTTTGCTAAAGTAGGGTTGGCCGGCGACCTGCTCGCCATCGTGATGACCATCGGGACACTATCCTTTTTGGTCACCACCCCCGAAGTCTGGGTACCGGATCTCGGCAGCGGGGAATACGGATTCCCCCTGCTAAGCGGAGCGGGACGGTTGGTCGTCAAAGACACCGCCATACTGGCCGGAGCCGTAGTCCTGCTTTCCGACTCGGCCCGAAGGATACTGAAAACTTTAAAACCGGAATAACCATGAAAGGATACGATGCCATCATCATCGGTTTCGGCAAGGGCGGCAAAACCCTTGCCGCCGAACTGGCCGAACGCGGCTGGAGCGTCGCTATGGTCGAGCGTTCGAACATGATGTACGGGGGTACCTGCATCAACATCGGCTGCATCCCGACCAAGACGCTGATCCACAAAGCCAACCTCGCCGCCGAATGCGGACACATGACCTTCGACCAGCAAAAGGCTTACTATAAACAGGCCATCGAAGAGAAAAACGCCCTGACTGCCAAACTCCGGGACAAAAATTTCCACAAATTGGCAGACAACGACCGGATCACGGTCTATACCGGTGAGGGAAGTTTCGTGTCCCGGGACACGGTCGCCGTCAAAACAGAGGATGAAACCATCGAGATCAAGGGAAGGCACATCGTCATCAACACGGGAGCCGAAACCGTCATCCCGCCGATTCCGGGCGTCGGCGGAAGCTCGAAAGTCTATACCAGCACCTCCATACTGGAACTCGACAGCCTGCCCCCGCGGCTGGTCATCGTAGGCGGAGGTTATATCGGACTGGAATTCGCTTCGATGTATGCCGGTTTTGGTTCGCAGGTAACTGTTCTCGAAGGGTTTTCGGAACTGATCCCGCGCGAAGACCGGGATATTGCCGAAAGCGTTAAAGAGGTGTTGGAAAAGAGAGGCATAGCTTTTCACCTGAACGCAAAAGTACAGGCCATTCGGGACACGCCCGGCGGAGCGACCGTTTCGGTCGCCAACACGCAAGACGAACGGGAATACGAAGTCGAAGCCGACGCCGTGCTTCTGGCGACCGGCCGCCGCCTCTACACCCAAGGGCTGAACCTGGAAGCGGCAGGCGTGCGTACCGACGAACGGGGCGCCATCATCGTGGATGACCGCCTGCATACCACGGCCCCGCACATTTATGCGGTCGGCGACGTCAAGGGAGGCCTGCAATTCACTTACATTTCGCTGGACGATTACCGGATCGTCCGGGAAGAGCTGGTCGGGCAGGGCGACCGCAGTACGGAGAACCGCGGGCCTGTGCCTTATTCGGTCTTTATCGAACCGCCGCTCTCGCGCGTGGGGATGAGCGAGGCCGAAGCGTTCAAAGCCGGCATCGGTATCCGGATCAACCGCATACCCGTCGCTTCGATCCCGCGCGCCGGCACGCTGGGCACGGCAGAGGGGCTGCTGAAAGCCGTCATCGACGCCAAAACGGACCGGATACTGGGATGCACCTTTTTCGGCCCGGCTTCCCAGGAGGTCATCAACACGGTGGCGTTGGCCATGAAATACGGGATAACGGCCCGGGAACTGAGCAATACGGTCTATACGCACCCCAGCATGACCGAATCGCTGAACGACCTGTTCGCTTAAAAAGCCGCATTGATCTGGCTGCGGTAATCGGTCGGCGTGCGCCGCATGATGCCCATGAACTGGCGGTTGAAGTGGGAGAGGTTATTGTAACCCGATTCGTAAGCGATCTGCGAGACGGTCAGTTTGGAATGGGTCAGCAATTTGCAGGCATGCTCGACCCGTATCTCGGCCAGGCAGCGGAAGATGCTCTTATCGGTCCGCTGCCGGAAGGCCCGGCAAAGGGCCGCCGGGTTCATTCCCGTGTAAGCTGCCACGGCGGCCAGTTCCACAGGTTCGCGGAAATGGTTGAACAGGTAGGTATAAACCCGGCTGGCCGGATCAGCTCCCCCGATGATCCGGTTTTCGGCATTGTATTCGACGCCGGACAGTAAAGCGTATTCCGAAGACTGTCCAAGGGTATCCAATATCCGGAACAGCCGGATCACCCGCTCTATTCCGGAGAGGCGGTCTATCTCCTGCATCAGGTCTAAAACATGTGCGGATAATACGGGGTTGCGGAACCGGATACCGTAACGGCTTTTCCGGAGCAGCCGGGCGATGCGGGAGAAATCCGGCAGATCCTCCATATCGGCGGGAAAGAGCGACGGAGGGAATTGAAGGGCCTCGCCGGCGCTCGGATTATCCGTTTCGCCGTTCAGCGTCCCATTGCACAGGTGCAAATGGGGAACGCTGCTGCCGATCAACGCCATATCGCCCGCTTCATACTCCGCAACCCCCTCCCCGACGAACTGCTTGCCGCTGCCGGACGTGACGACCATCAGCTCGAACTCGGCATGCCGGTGGCGGGGCAGCACGAAATGGGGATAAACGATGTGGCTGAACGACGATTCGACGCCGTGCACGATTTTTCGCTCCAGTATAGCCATATGCAAATATATGCGGTTATCAGGCAAAAATAGCATTATTCCGGCACGGGTAGCTTCGCTAATTTTGTTTCGTCCAATAAAAACAAACTAATCGAAACACGCTATGAAACACACCTTGTTTTGTTTGCTCGCAGCGGGAAGCATCGCTTCCGCGAGCGTTCCTGCCATTGCCGCGACACCTGTAGAGCCACAAACACAAACTTTGCAGCCGATCAAGCTGAATGCCCCGAACCTCAAACGGGGCGAACCGGTTATGCAGGCGCTCTCCAAACGGCAGTCCATCAAAAGTTTCGCGCCCCGGATGCTATCCGTTCAGGACTTTTCTGACCTGGTATGGGCCGCCAACGGCATCAACCGTCCGCAGTCGGGCAAGCGGACCGCCCCGTCGGCCATGAATAAACAGGACGTGAAAGTCTACGTCTGCACCGCCGAGGGAAGTTATCTCTACAATCCCAAATCGCAGACGCTCGAACCGCTCTCAGCCGGGGATGTCCGGCCGGCCGAAGCTCCCGTGGTACTGGTATTGGTAACGGACACCAACGACACCTGGGCGGCGCTCGACGCCGGGATCGTGTCGCAGAACATCTCCCTTTTCTGCTCCGGGACAGGACTGGCTACCTATCCGCGCGGCAGCATGGACCAGGCCAAACTGAAAAAGGCCCTGAAGCTGACCGGAACGCAAACCCTGATGTTGTGCCATCCCGTCGGATATGTCAAATAGCATGGCGGAACCTGCGTTATTAGCTCGTTACGGCAGCCCTGCCGAGCGAGTGGAGCGGGCGGCGGAAGCCTTGAAAGAGGGGAGAGGCATCCTGCTGACGGACGATGAGAACCGCGAGAACGAAGGCGACCTGATCTTCGCCGCCTCCCGCATGACGACCGAGCAAATGGCCCTGATGATCCGGGCGTGCAGCGGCATCGTCTGCCTTTGCATCCCACAGGAAAAAGCCGATGCCCTGGGACTCCCGCCTATGGTCGAAAACAACACCAGCCGCTACGGAACGGCCTTCACGGTCTCGATCGAGGCGGCGGAGGGCGTGACCACCGGTGTTTCGGCCGCCGACCGGATACGGACGATCCGCGCGGCGATAGCGCCGGATGCCGTCCCGGATTCACTGTGCAGGCCGGGACATGTATTTCCGCTGATCGCACGGCCGGGAGGCGTACTGGAACGTGAGGGACACACCGAAGGGAGTGTTGATCTGGCCCGCATCGCCGCATTGCCTCCCTATGCGGTACTCTGCGAACTGACCAACGAGGACGGGACTATGGCCCGCCTGCCGCAGGTGGTCGGGTTCGCCCGCGAACACGGTTATCCGGTCGTCACGATAGATGACATCAAAACCTACCGGAAAAACCGGAATATTTAACGATGATCGAAACAATATGAAAGGAGCCTCAGACCGGACGAGACTCCTTTTTTAGGACTCCGATTTCTTGATCCGCACCGCATTACCCGCAGTCGGTTTGAGCCACGTATAGCCGAAAAGGTGCAGGAAACCGATCGCCGCAACAAAAATGAAAGCCAGCCGGAAATCCGGCACGGTATAGTGTCCCGGCACCCCGCTGTCGATCAAATTGGCGAACCGCAGGGCCACGGCTCCGACGGCGATCCCCATACCGGTCGACATCTGTTGAATGGTGCTGTACAGCGTGTTGGCCGAAGTCATTTTCCGGTCTGCGATATCGGCGAAAGCCAGCGTCGTGAGCGAGCTGAACTGCATCGACCGCACCAAACCGGAACAGAACAGCGTAACCACGATGATCCACACCGGCGTGTCCGGCAGCAGCAATGCCGTGAAGAAAGTGAACAGCGCGACCAGGAACCCGTTGACCAGCAAAATGCTCCGGAACTTGAAATGTCGGATGATGCATACCGTCGCCGACTTCATCGACAGGTTGCCCACCATCGTGGAGAGGAACAGCAGGCCCGACTGGAACGGACTCAGCCCGAAACCCTCCTGGAACATCAGCGGCACCAGGTAAGGGAACGCCCCGATCACGATGCGCGACACGGAACCGACCCAGATCGTTATGCTGTACGTCCGCACCTTCATCACCGAATAATCGATCAGCGGCGACGGCGTGCGTTTGGAATACCATACGTTCAGCCACAGGATCAACAGGCTGACCGCCACGGTGGAGACGGAGACCAGATAGGACATTGGATTTGCTGAACAGCTCGACCCCGTACATAAAGCCCGATAACGCCAGGCCGCTCAATACGAAGCCCACCCAGTCGAACGGCTTTTTGACCGCCGCTTTTCCCGTGCGCGGCTCCTCTTCCGGGATATAGTGCCAGGCCAACAGGATGCAGGCGATGCTGATCGGCACATTCAGGTAAAAGATCCAGCGCCACGACCAGAAAGTCGTCAGGTATCCCCCCACCAGCGGCCCCACGATCGGCGCCATCAAAGCGGGGATGGTGATATAGTTCATCGCCGTGGGCAGATCCTCTTTGGGGGTCACTTTCAGCACCGCGAGCCGCCCTACGGGCGACATCATCGCCCCGGCCATCCCCTGCATAATCCGGTAAACGACGAATTGCAGCAGGTTTTGCGACGTGCCGCACAGGGTGGAGGAGAGGATGAAAAAGGCAATGGCCGCGCAAAACACCTTCCGGGTTCCGTAGCGGTCGGCGATCCAGCCGCTCACGGGAATAAAGATCGCCAGCGCCATCAGGTACGAGGTGATCCCCGTACTCAGGTGCACCACGTCGGTGCCGAACGCATCGGCCATGACCGGAATGGCGGTATTGACCGCCGTGGTGTCAAGGAACTGCATGAAAAAGGCTATCGCCACCACCAGCGAAACCCGGATCGTCGTTTTCTTATCCATGCAACTCCCTGTTTTTAGTCAAATATCCGAACCTTCCCTTCATCATCAGCCCCGCCGAAAGCAATCCGACCGGGAACCCCCACCAGATCCCGGCGACGCCGCCGTGCAAAACGAAGCCGAACACATAACACAGCGGCAACGCCAGCACGAAATAGCCCACGAACGAGATCGCTGCCATCGAGGTCACGTCGTTCATCCCCCGCAGGGCATTGGCGTAAGTGACCTGGAACACGTCCCCGACCTGTAAAGTCAGCAGGATCAACATCAAGACCGACACGATATCGCACACTTCCGGCGGCGCATTGAATATCCGCCCCATAAACGGCCTCAATATCAAAAACACACCGCAGATCGCCATCGCCATAGCGGCCATCAGCCGCACACCGGCCGCCGCGGTTCGCCTAACGCCCGCCACATCCTTCCGCCCGTAGAAATTGCTGACCCGGATCGCAATCGCCGCTCCCGTACCGTAGTAGAGCAAAATCCCGAGCGTCGATACCGACAGGATCACCTGGTGGGAAGCCAGTTCGACCGTCCCCAGCCAGCCGATCATCACCCCTGCGATGCTGAACATACCGTTCTCGATCCCCATTTGCAGCCCGACCATCGTTCCCATCCTGGCCAGCAATTTCGCACTCGACCGGCGGAAACCGCTCTGCCGGAAGGCAGGCCGGTACTGTCGGTAGCGTCCTCCGTAAAAGAAGATCCCGGCAAAGACCAGCGGCATCAGTATGCGGGTGAGCAGGGTGGAAATACCCGCCCCTGTCGCTCCCATGGCCGGAAATCCTAGTTTCCCGTAGATCAGGATGTAGTTACCTGCCACGTTCAGGACATTCCCGCCGATCATGACATACATCGGCAGCCGCGTGTCGGTAATTCCGTCGGCGAACTGTTTGAATCCGTTGAACAGCATCACGAACAACAGCGACGCCAACTGCAAGGCGAAATAGGGCCGGATCAGCGGCAGCAGTTCCGAAGGCTGCCCCAGATGCTCCACATTCAGCAAGATCGCACCCATCGCGAGCATCAGGACTACCCCGACCGCCGCATTGACCGCCAAACCGTTTTTGAGCAGTTCGCCGATCCGCGAGGTGTCCCGCGTCCCGAAACTTTGCCCGACGAGCGGCGTCAGCCCGTACGAAAACCCGAGGCCGAAAAGGATCGGAATGTTGAACACGCTGTTCACGAACGATACGGCTGCGAGGTCGTCCATCCCGTAACGGCCGACCATCAAGTTGTCCATAAAGCCCACGATCACGATGCCGAGCTGTCCCACGATGATGGGTAGGCCGAGCCTCAGCAGTTCGCGATAATCGGAACGGTATCGGAGGAGATTGTGCATGCGCAAAAAAAGGCCGCTTTTATCGAAAAGCGACCCAAAATTACGCATTTTATGCTAAAAACCGTTCGCCGACTCCTGCCGCACAGTGCGTTCCAATTCAAGGGCCCGCGGGAAAAGGATGTTGTTTTCCAGATGCACGTGTTCGAACGTATTGGCCTGCATATCCCTGAGCCCGTCATAGAGTTCCCTGTACGAAACGCAGCCCTCCTCCGGGACGGTAAAGTCGTTCGTCAGGCGTCTGAGGTCGTACAATTCGCCGCCCGTCTGGCTATGGTCGCGCTCCATCGCGGCGATAGGCTGGTCGATCGACGCGAAACGCATCTGGGGCAGGGGAGTCCCCTTTTCCTCGTTCGACACCAATGCCCTGATAGCCGGAAACAGCACCTCTTCCTCTTTGCGCATATGGACTTCCAGCTCATCGAAAAGGTTCTCGGTGAGCTGCGCTACCTCCACCAGCTCCGGATGGCGTTGGCCGTGCGTCGATGCGACCTTTTTGGCCAGCGGAGGCAATTTCTGCCTCCGGTCCCGCACATAGGCATGGTGATAGGCCAGGATATGGTCGATAATCTGTGGAATGGAGAAGTTATTCAGCTTGTCGTTCAATCGCGCGGTCGATTGCTCGTGGCCGATGATCTCCCGTTCAACCTCGTCGGGATCGAGCCCGTGTGAACGGGTGGCTTCCGTAAAATTACGCTTCCCGCCGCAGCAGTAGTCTATTCCGTATTGGGTGAATATATCGGTGGCATCGGGATATGCCGCCGCGATTTCGCCCACGGTCATACTGGCAAATTTCATAACGATAGTTTTTTATATTTCTTCCGCAAATACTGCAAACCCTGTGCCGAGGATATAAAATAGGCGGCCCCGTTCCGAAGAACGAGGCCGCCGGGTCAGAAGATACGATAGATTATTCTTCGTTCAGCAGGGCTTTCATAGAGAGGCTGATGCGCTTGCGGCCCATGTCCACTTCCATGACTTTCACCTTTACTTCCTGGTTCAGGCTGACAACGTCCGCCGGGTTCTGGACAAATTTATTGGCCAGCTGCGAGATATGTACCAAACCGTCCTGTTTGGCTCCCACATCGACGAAAACGCCGAAGTTGGTGATGTTGGTCACGATACCCGGAAGTACCATGCCTTCCTGGAGGTCGTTGATCGAGTTGATGCCTTCTGCGAACTGGAAGTTCAGGTTCTCGGTGCGCGGATCGCGCCCCTCTTTCGAAAATTCGCTCATGATTTGTGTGAGTGTTTGAATGCCTACGCCTTTGGTTACGTAGTGGTTAAGATTGATTTTTTGGCGTAGAGATTCGTTTTTTACCAGCTCGCCGACCGTTACGCCCAGATCAGCTGCCATTTTTTCTACAATAGGATAGGATTCGGGATGCACGGCCGTATCGTCCAGCGGGTTGGCCGCCCCCTCGATACGCAGGAATCCCGCCGACTGCTCGAACGATTTCGTCCCGAGCCGCGGCACCTTCAGTAACTCTTTCCGCGAACGGAACGCCCCGTTCGCCGCGCGGTACTCCACGATATTCCCCGCCAGCACCGGCCCCAGTCCGGACACATAGGCCAGAAGGTGTTTCGAAGCCGTATTGAGGCTTACGCCCACCCGGTTCACACAGCTTTCCACCACCGTATCCAAACTGCGTTTGAGCTTCGTCTGATCCACGTCGTGCTGGTACTGTCCCACGCCGATCGACTTCGGGTCGATCTTGACCAGCTCCGCCAGCGGATCCATCAGCCTGCGCCCGATCGACACCGAGCCGCGCACGGTCACGTCATAATCGGGAAACTCCTCCCGTGCCGTCGCAGACGCCGAATAGACCGACGCACCGTCCTCGCTCACCATATAAACCGGCACCGGCCCGCTCCCGTCCGTCATATCCAGGCGCAAATCCCGTACCAATTGTTCGGTTTCACGCCCGGCGGTCCCGTTTCCCACGGCAATCGCCTCGACACCGTATTGCCGCACCATGCGCCGAAGCGCCTCTCCCGCTTCGGCCCGCTTGCTCTGCGGCGCATGCGGGTAAATCGTCTCGTTGTGCAAAAGATTTCCCTGCCGGTCGAGGCAGACCACCTTGCAGCCCGTCCGGAACCCCGGATCGACCGCCAGTATGTTTTTCTGCCCCAACGGAGCCGCCAGCAACAGCTGCCGCAGGTTTTCCGCAAAGACTTTGATCGCCTCCTCGTCCGCCCGCTCTTTGGCCACGCCCAACAGTTCGGTCTCGATGGAAGGCTTGACCAGCCGTTTATATCCGTCCGCCACAGCACGGCACACAAAATCGATGGCCTCCCGGTTTTTCGCCTCCCGCCGCACGAATATCCGGTTCAGACGTCCCGATAAACTCTCTTCCTGAGCGGCATCCAGCCCCAGTGACAAGCGCAGCACACCCGCCTTTTCGCCCCTTGCCATCGCCATCAGCCGGTGGCTCGCACACCGCCGCAGCGGTTCGCTCCAATCGTAGTAGTCCGAAAACTTGGCCGACTCTTCCTTATTCGTATCCGCCCCTTTGGCGATCTTCGAAACGATGATCCCGTTCGAGGCGAAAGTCCGGCGAACGCTGTCCCGCGCCGCAGCCGACTCACTGACCCATTCCGCGATAATGTCCGAAGCCCCCGCCAAAGCCGCGTCCGCATCCGGCACAACATCGCCCTTCACAAACTGCTCCGCGACTGTCCGCAAATCACCGGCAACGGATTGTCCCATAATCATCCTCGCCAGCGGCTCCAAACCTTTCTCCCGGGCTATCGTTCCCCGCGTACGACGTTTCGGTTTATAAGGCAAATAGAGGTCTTCCAACACCGCCATATCCGCGCAGTCGGCAATGGCGGCCTTCAGTTGCGGGGTCAGTTTCCCCTGTTCTTCGATGGTCTGGAGGACGGTGGTTTTTCGTTTTTCCAGCTCGGTATACTTCCCATACAACTCGCGGATACGTTCGACCGCGATCTCGTCCAGTCCCCCGGTCGCCTCCTTGCGATAGCGGCTGATGAACGGAACGGTACAACCGTCGTCCAGCAAACGGATCGTATTTTCTGCCTGACTGAGAGAGGAGAGGGAAAGCTGGCGAGCGATGAGCTCAGGGATGGAAAACATTAAACGACTTTAAGTATACGGTGTAAATGTACGCTTTTTATTCGGACTTCCAACTTTTTTCGGAATTCGGCATGAAAAATGCTATTTTTACTGGCACCATGAGAACACTTCCGAACACCACCGACCGCTACGGCGAGATCAGCGTGACCCTCGTCGGGCACGCCTCCCTTTACCTGGGTTATAAAGATGAATTGATCGCTGTCGATCCGTACAGCGAAACGGCCGATTATTCGGCGCTTCCCGAGGCGACGGCCATCCTGATCACCCACGACCACTACGATCATTACGATCCGGACGCCATCCGGCAGATCGCCACCCCCGCAACGACGTTTATCGCCCCGCCGAAAGTGGCGGAGCTACTCCGGGAAGACGGTTTCGAACAGGAGATCGTCACGCTGGCCAACGGAGATAGCACGGAATACAAAGACCTGATCCGCATCGACGCAGTGCCGGCCTATAATATCGTGCGCGAACGTGCGCCGGGACAACCTTTCCATCCGCAGGGAGTCGGCAACGGCTATATCCTGACCGTGGACGACAAGCGGATCTACATTGCCGGGGACACGGAGCTGACGCCGGAGATGCGGAAGATCAATTTCATTTATATCGCTTTCCTGCCGCTGATGCTGCCGTTCACGATGAATGAGGAGGAATTTATTGAGGCCGCCAAGATCATCGAGCCGAAATATCTCTATCCGTACCACTACCACACCGTGGATAAAGAGTGGCTCCAGAAAGCGTTGCCGCAGGTAATCGTCAAATAAAAAAGGGCCGGTCTGAAAACCGGCCCTTCTTTATCTCAGTATGGAGTGCTTATGCACCCTCGCCAACATGCACACCAGTTCGGCGGCATAGGTATCCCAATCGGTGATGACCCGCGTGGCTACGCCGGACTCGATCGCGGCCTTCGCCACGGCGATCGAAACCACGGTCAGCAACCGTTTGTCCAGCGGCTTCGGGATCAGATATTCCCGCCCGAACGCCAATTCGTCTAAGTTATATGCGGCCAGCACTTCGCCGGTGACCGGCTGTTTCGCCAGACTGGCGATGGCCCGCGCGGCAGCGATCTTCATCTCCTCGTTGATCGCCGTGGCCCGCACGTCCATAGCCCCGCGGAATATATAAGGGAAGCCGATCACATTGTTCACCTGATTGGGGTAGTCGCTCCGGCCCGTGGCGAAGATAAGATCCGGACGCGAAGCCTTGGCTTCGTCGTACGGAATCTCCGGGTCGGGATTGGCCAAAGCGAAGACGATCGGATCTTTGGCCATGGTCTTGACCATCTCGCCTTTCAGCACACCCGCTTTCGACACGCCCAGGAACAGATCCGCCCCGACCAGCGCCTCGGCCAGCGTGTCGATATCCCGGTCGGTCGCGAACTGCGCCTTCTCGGGCGACAGCCCTGTCCGTTTTTTATTGATCACCCCTTTGCTGTCGCACATCACCAGATTTTCCGCCTTCACACCCAACGAAAGGTAGAGCTTCGCACAAGCGGTAGCCGCCGCACCGGCGCCGTTGACCACGACCTTGATCTCCCCGATCTTTTTTCCCACGATGTCCAGCGCATTGAGCATGGCCGCCGACGTGATGATCGCCGTTCCGTGCTGGTCGTCGTGCATCAGGGGCAGGTCGAGCTCCTCTTTGAGCCGCCGCTCTATCTCGAAGCACTGGGGAGCCTTGATATCCTCCAGGTTGATCCCGCCGAAGGTCGGGGCGATCATCTTGACCGTCTGCACGAACTGGTCCACGTCCGACGTGTCGATCTCGATATCGTAAACGTTGATTCCGGCCAGAACTTTGAACAGCAGCCCTTTTCCCTCCATCACCGGTTTCGACGCCAACGGCCCGATGTCGCCCAGCCCCAAGACCGCCGTCCCGTTCGAAATCACGGCCACCAGGTTCTCTTTCCCCGTGTATTCGTAGGCTTTCTCCGGGTCGTCGTAAATCTCCATGCAAGGAACCGCCACGCCGGGCGTGTAGGCCAGCGACAGGTCGTGCTGGGTCATATAGGGTTTGGTCGGCACCACCCCCAATTTGCCTTTGGGAGCGGAGCTGTGGTAACGCAATGCTTCTTCTTTCAGGTTCTTCATAAGCTGTTCTTTCGGGTTTGAATGTACTTTTATTGAAACGGACCGCCCTCCCGTTTATTTTGCAAGCGCCTGCAACATCCGGGCCGTAACCGGACGCAGACGGCCGCATCAGACACTGACCTTTTCCGGCTGTTTGAGGTTGTTGACCATCAAGTGCAGTCGGTTCAGCACGTTCACCTCGCTCACCCCGCTGTCGAAATCGAGGAAGAGCAGGCTCATCTGCGGAAACATATCCCGCACCTTTTTCTCGATCCCCTTGGATACGATATGGTTGGCGATACATCCGAACGGCTGGAGGCTGATGACGTGGTTGACACCCGACCGGGCGAACCCCGCCATTTCGGCCGCGATGAGCCAACCTTCGCCGAACTGCGCTGTAAGGGGTACCAGTCCGGACGCCTCGTCCGCCTCTTCGAAAATATTGCCGAAAGGAACATAGTACCGGAACGCGCTGCAAATCCGGTTCGCACGCTTCACATAGCCGTCCGCCCAGCGGTAGAGCCGGTCGATAACGAATTCCGGCACGAGCGATGAATCCGTAAGGTGCGCCTTTTTATTGACCTTTCGGTTCACGAAAGCCTGCATGAAGAAATTAACGATCGTCGGAGGGATCACCTCGATCCCTTCTCCGGCCAGCCAATGCAGGATATCTTTGTGACTGAACGAGTTGAGTTTCAGGTAAATTTCCCCGACGACCCCCACCTTGGCGCGCGGCGCCGTATCGGTCGCAACGATCTTGTCGAACGCTCCGGCCGCGTCCCCCAGCAGCCGGAACAGCGCATCGGTATCCCTGCATTCGATATAAGGCACCGCCTCCGCTAAGTAATGTTTCCGGAGCCTTTCCGCATCCCCTTGCGTCCGTTCCCGGATGACGGAGGCGTAATACAACTTGGCTATGCAGTCCCCATACAGCAAGGCAGCCAAGGCAACCGGCGCGACCTTGAACCAGTTGATCTTCAATCCCGCTTCCACAGGCCCTCCTGAGTTCAATGAAATGACCGGCACCTGCGGATAGCCGGCATCCACGACCGCTTTTTTGAGAAGCGTCAGGTAGTTCGTCGCCCGGCACTGGCCCCCGGTCTGCGTCATGACCACCGCCACGCGGTCGGGATCGTACCTGCCCGATTCCAGTGCCTTCACCATGTCGCCCACCACCAAAGTCGCAGGATAGCAGACCTCGTTGTTGGCGTATTTCAGACCGCAGTCCACCGTCGCTCCGTCCGGCCGGGGCAGCGTCTCCGCGTCGTAACCCGCCGCATGGAACAGGGCTTCGATCACCTCGACATGGGCATCCGAGAAGTGGGGCAGCAGCAGTTTGCGTTTCCGTTCCGCCTTGTTGAACGGTTTCGTGGTCACGAAAGGCTGCAATTCGTCCGCTTTCGTCCCCGCCTTGAATTTCAGGCTCTCGATCAGCGACCGCACGCGCAGGCGCAGCGACCCGATATTGTTCACGTCGTCGATCTTCAGGATCGTCAGCGTCTTGCCGTACCGTTTCAGGACGGCCCGCACTTCGTCCAGCAGGAAAGCGTCCGGGCCGCAGCCGAACGAGGTCATCTGCACGAAATGGATATCGTCGCCCTGTTCAGCCACCCATTGAGCCGCCTTGAGGATCCGGTTCACGTAGCTCCACTGCGGCACTGAATGGATACGGCTGATGTCCACCGAATCGTCGTTCCGGACGATATCCTCCGAAATGACGTTGACCCCGAACCCCGCGATCATGTCCGACAGCTTATGCTGGATCAGCGGGTCGGTATGGTACGGCCTTCCGGCCAGAAGCACGGTCAGCTCACCTTTCCGCTTGCTGCGCTCGAAAAGACGGAGGTTCATGGTCTTGATCCGCGCCCGGTAATCGTCCTGCGCCTGTAAAGCCTTGTCCACCGCCTTTTTCACGGTCGCATCGGGTACGCCCAGCGTCCGCAAGTAATCGAGGCAGCCCCGCCGCAGCCCCTTCGCGCTTTTGAAAGTAATGGTCGGCGCATCGAACGGAATCCCGCATTTCCCTTCCGGGTCGATCGAGTTTTTCAGCACTTCGGCATACCCGGTTACCACCGGGCAGTTGAAACTGTTGTTCTCCTGTGCTCCGTCACGCTGTTCGAATATGGTAAAGGGATAAAAGATGCGATCCGCCTTGCGCTCGATCAAGTCCAGTATATGGCTGTGCGCCAGCTTGGCCGGGAAACAGATATTGTCCGACATCACCGAATTGACCCCGGTTTCGTATTTGCGCATCGTGGACGGTTCGGAGAGCATGACGCCGAAGCCGCAGGCGGTGAACAAAGCATGCCAGAAAGGGTAGTCCTCGTACATGCCCAGTATCCGGGGAATGCCGATGGTCAGCGGCCTGGTCTGGCCGGTTCCGGCGGTTTCGCGGCCGAACAGCAGCTCGTATTTCTGCGGATAAACGTTATCCCCCGTCCGGCTCTCCGCGCCCCGGTTGGTGAATACCTTTTCGCACTTGTTTCCCGAATAATAGACGTTCCCGTTGTTGAATGTATAGCGGGTCACATAACACTGGTTTTCGCACCCCTTGCACTGCGTCTGCCGGGAAGTGAAGTCAGTCGTTTGCAAGATCTGCGACAACAAGACGCCTTTCCCGCCCGTCGCCTGCGATTTCGCATACAGCGCACATCCCAGCGCGCCCATCAGTTCCGGAATATCGGTGAACGCCACCGGTACGCCCGCCAGCTTTTCGAAAGCCCGCACGATCGAACGGTTCCGCATCGTGCCGCCCTGAACGACCACATGGCCCCCCAGCTCCGACAGGTTTTTCAGTTTCAGCACTTTGTACAGGCAGTTCTTGACCACCGAGTAGGCCAGCCCCGCCGAAATATCCGGAACCGAAGCCCCTTCGCGCAGGAATTGCTTGACTTTGGAGTTCATAAAGACCGTGCAGCGCGTCCCCAGGTCGCACGGCGCCCCGGCGGTGCAGGCCATCGAAGCGAAGTCCGAAACCGAATGCTGCAACGATCCGGCGAAAGCCGATATGAAAGAGCCGCACCCCGACGAACAGGCCTCGTTGATCTCGACCCGGTAAAGTGCCCCGTTCTCGACGAAAAGCGCTTTCATGTCCTGCCCGCCAATGTCCAGGATAAACGACACCTCCGGATCGACTTTCCGCGCCGCCAGGTAGTGGGCTATCGTTTCGATGATCCCGCCACCCAGCCCGAATGCGGCCCTCAGCAAATCCTCTCCATAACCGGTCGAGCAACTGCCCTGGATGCGGATCGGCTTCCCGGCCTTCTCCGCTTCGGTCAGGAATTGCCGCAACCCTTTTTGCGCCGCCGCGATCGGGTTTCCCTCGTTATTGGCGTAATATGAAAAGACGATACGCTCCCGACTGTCGATCGCCACGATCTTCGTGGTCGTGGAACCGGAATCTATCCCCAGATAGCACCCGCCGTCGCAATCCTCCAGCGAAATTCTCGCTATACGGGTCTCCTTCTTCGCCGACTCCCATTCCGAGAGTTCGGACTCGTCCCGGAACAACGGCTCCAAACGGTTTGTCTGCACCAGGTTCCCGTTCCGGTCTCCGCGCTTCAGGTCTTCGATAAACCCGGACAGCAGAATGCCTTTTTCAGCTTTGGACGGCGAAAGGGCAGCCCCCCACGCCGAAATAACCGGAGCGTTCTCCGGCACAATATATTCATCCTCCCTGAGTCCCAGATAGCGGACGAAAGCCACCCGCAGGGCCGGAGTGAAAGCGAACGGCCCCCCGCAGAAAAGCACTTTGGGCTGCACGCTGAACCCGTGGGAGAGGGTGGTCACCGTCTGAACAGCCACCGCGTGGAACACCGAAGCCGACACGTCGGCCTTGCTCACATTCCGCGCGATCAGGTTTTGAATGTCGGTTTTGGAAAACACGCCGCAGCGCGAAGCGATCGGATGGATCTTCGTACCGGGCAGCATGGCCATCTCCCCCATCTCATCGACCGTACACCCCAAAAGGGTGGCCATCTGGTCGATAAACGCGCCCGTACCTCCCGCGCAATTCCCGCTCATCCGCATGTCGGGCAAAGCCTCTTCCGGGAAAAAGACCATTTTGGCATCTTCTCCTCCGATGTCGATCAAGGTTTTGATATCCGGATAGACGGCCCGGATCAGGTTCGTCGCCGCCACGACCTCCTGCTCGAAAGGCAACAAAAACCGTTCGGCAATCCCCATGCCCGCCGATCCGGTGACGGTCAGGAGCACCCGGCGGTCGCCGAAATGTTCCAGGACCTCGGAAAACAATGCGGCGGCAGTTCCCAACACATCCGCGTGGTGGCGTTTATAAGCCGAGTGGAGAATTTCTCCCTGCTCGCCGACCAGGACCAGTTTGGCAGTGGTCGATCCCACATCCAAACCTGCCCGGACAATATCCTGAATCATCGTTTTTCCGATCATACCTATTTTATCCAGCGGTGCCAAAATTATAAAAAATTCGGCTAAGTCTCTCGATTACAAATTACCCTCGTCACAATATTTCATACTATAAAAATGTTGTTATATAATACATATGGACATTTATCTTCTCCTAAAGGTGAAAATAATATAATATTTCGGTATAATACTGTAAGTTTGAAGAATAAGATAGTCCCAACACCATGAAACATATTTACATACCGACGTTATTGTTTTTACTGTCAGCCGCATTGGCCGGTTGCCGCATGGATAAGCCCGAACCTTTGCCCGGTGGGCCTAAATACACTATCAGGCTGAATATCGACCGGGAGCGTATCAGTGAGGAGGATTCTCCGCTGACGATGGTCAAAGGTTATCCGAATGACATATACGCCGTTCAGATATACAAGAAGGTCATAAACAATTACAGCAAATACGCATACGGTATTTTCGACGACGAGAACGGAATATCCGTCGAATTGCCTGCGGGGGCGACCTACAAAATCGAAATGACGATGGTGCCCGACGGGGCATCGGTCATTGCCAGAGGCGATAACGGTGGCTACCGGGAACCGTTCCTGCTCGGCGGATTCAACGCCGGCCCGGGCAAGGTGACCAACGAATTCGTGGTCGGGGTCGGCAATTACATCAATCAACTGAATTCGGGTTATGCCGTGCTCGCCGGACAGCAGGAGGGATCGAAGGGGTATAACCGTCCGCCGGTGAGCAGGTTCTACGGCGTCACCGAAATCACTCCCAGCGAAAACGTCGATCTGACCATCCACATGAAATGGGTATGCTTCGGCCTGACTGTCGTCCCGGAAGATTTCACGGAAGGCTCCTTAGAGATCGAAATGGACGGAGCCCCGAAACTGACCGTTACGCCGGATAACCCGACAGCGGTTACCAAACGGATATTTACGTTCGAGCATTCGCTGAGTTCTGATGACTGGACAGCCGACGGCTACTCGGAAGCCATTCCAACGACCATCACCTGGATCAAAGGCGACGGATCGAGGCTGATCCTACGCGAACCGTCCGCACCGATCACCTGCAAAAGGAAATACAACAAACTGCTGCGTATCTCGTGCGCGGAAAAGGACAACAACAAAGTCACGATCACCAAAGAGGACGAAACGCTTATCGACGACGAAGAGACTGTTGTGCATCCGTAAAAAATCGCTATATTAGCCCGGTAACACTTTTTAAAACCGTTACCGCACAATGGAAATTGTCATAATCGTCCTGCTGCTCCTTTTGAACGGGGTATTCGCCATGTACGAGATCGCACTGGTATCGAGCAGCAGGGCCCGCCTCAAAAACGAAGCGGCACGGGGCAGCCGCAAAGCGGAGACCACCCTCCGGCTGCTGGATGAACCGGAAAAAATCCTCTCCACCATCCAGATCGGCATCACGCTGATCGGTATCGTCTCCGGGGCTTTCGGGGGCGTGGCGCTGGCCGACGACGTGAAGCCGCTTTTTGAACGGGTGGCATTTCTGAAGCCGTATGCCCGCGATCTCTCAATGATCACGGTCGTCGCACTGATCACCTATTTTTCCCTGATCATCGGCGAACTGGTCCCGAAGTCCATCGCACTGAACAATCCGGAACGGATAGCCACCGCGCTGACGCCGGTGATGCGGGGGCTGACCAAAATTTCCTATCCGTTCGTCTGGCTGCTCAGCATCTCCACCCGGCTGGTTAATAAAATACTCGGTGTCAAAGGTGGCGACGACCGCTCCATGACCGAAGACGAAATCAAAATGATCATCCGCCAAAGCACCGAACAGGGCATACTGGAGAAAGAAGAGACCGAGATGATCAAAGACGTGTTCCGGTTCACGGACAAGCACGCCAACGAGTTGATGACGCACCGCAAAGACCTAGTCTATCTCTACACCCGGCAGAGCAGGGACGAAGTGCTGGAAACCATAGCGACGGCACACTACAGCCGTTACCTTTTATGCGGGGAATCGACTTCCGATGTGATCGGGACGGTTTCCGTCAAGGACATTATCGGCCTCTGGCGCGAAGGGGCCGCGTTCGACCTGAGATCCATTGCCACGGAACCGTTGCTGGTGCCGGAGAACCTGCAGGCCAACCGGGTGCTGGAATTGTTCAAACAGCACAAATGCAGCTTTGCGGCGGTCATCAGCGAATACGGGGTGATCGAAGGAGTCATCACCCTGCACGACCTGGCCGAGAGCATTATGGGCGAGATGCCGGACGAGAATGGGGAGATGGACGAACCGGGTTACGTTACCCGCGAGGACGGCACGATACTGGTAGACGGGACGTACAACGTGGACGATTTTATGGAGGAGATGGGCATCGTGGCTTTCGACGACCTGCAAAAAGAGGATTTCAACACGTTGGGCGGTTTGGCGATGTTCCTTTTGGGACGCATACCCGTCGAAGGGGACCGGTTCGATTACCGCAACCTCCGTTTCGAGGTGGTCGATATGGACGCCAGCCGGGTGGACAAACTACTGGTGACGATCGAGCGGTAAAAAGTGGCCGGGACTTTCAGATCGAAAGTCCCGGCCTTTATATCATACGGACAAGAGCCTATAAGTGGATCGCCTCATCGTGCGCGGCCGCGGCGGCCTCCATAATCCCTTCGGACATGGTCGGATGCGGATGGATCGTCCGGATAATATCCTTGGCCGTCGTACCGAGCGTCATGCCCAGCGACGGTTCCGCGATCATCTCCGTCACGTTCAGCCCGAACAGGTGCGCCCCCAACAGTTTATCCGTATCCGCATCGAAGATCAGCTTCACCATCCCGTCGCGGTTCCCCGCCGCCGTCGCCTTTCCGGACGCCGTGTAGGGAAATTTACCGATCCGCAGCGTATACCCCCTTTCGAGTGCCTATCTCTCCGCCATTCGAACAAAGAGGCCGATGGAGTTCCCATCGGCCTCTTGTCTTTAGTTCTCCGATCTACCCGCCTAAATCGCTACATTTGTATCCAAAGCGATGCCTATGCAATTCCAGTTCGACACGCGCCTGAAAGGGAAAATAGTCCTGACCGGCGATCTGCACGCCCGTTCCGAATGGCTCCGGGACAAAAGCCTGTACAAATTCCTCTGGGTCAGGACAGGGCGCGTCGCACTGGAGATCGACCACGTCGAAACTACCCTCATCCGGGGCGAGGTTATCGCCCTGACCCCTTTCCACCATATCGAATTCAAAGCCATCGAAGGGGAGTATGCGGCGCTGATGTTCAACAGTAACTTCTACTGCATCTTCGGGCACGACTCCGAAGTATCCTGCAACGGCTTCCTGTTCAACGGCGGCAGCCGCCTGATACGCCTCGCGCTGGCCGATCACGAAACGGCCGCGCTCGAGGAGCTTGCGGGAGGGTTCGCCCGCGAATACGAGGTGCGCGACAACCTGCGGGAAGAGATGCTCCGCATCCTGCTTAAACGGTTCATTATCCTTTGCACGCGCATGGCCCGGGAGCGGTTCGGCATCACCGCAGACCGGGAAAACGGTTTCGACGTCGTGCGCCAATATATGGTGCTGGTCGACAACCATTTCCGGGAGAAGAAACAGGTGAAAGAGTACGCCGATATGCTGAACCGGTCGCCGAAAACGCTCGCCAATCTCTTTTCGGCCTACCGGTTGCCGTCGCCTTTGCATATCATCCACGAGCGGATCGAAACCGAGGCCAAACGGCTCCTCCTTTACAGCTCGCGCAGCGCCAAGGAAATAGCCGCACTATTGGGCTTCGAAGACCTGGCCGCTTTCAGCCGGTTTTTCAAAAACGTCGCGGGCGAGAGCATCACCTCCTACCGTACGCGGGAGAAAGGGAAGAATTGACAACGCCGCCGGAAGAATAGCCATTCCCGCCCCGGTCCCGGTGTACGATCTTTGTACCGTAATCAAAAACACCGAGACCATGACACAGAAACCAAACCGAATTTTCCGCCGATTCCTTCAAACCGCCGCATCCGCCGGCCCCTTGGGGATCAAGCTGATCCGAATCGCAATTCTCATTATTTTCGTCTGGATCGGCGGTCTGAAATTCTTCCGCTACGAAGCCGAAGGGATCGTCCCGTTCGTTGCCAACTCCCCTTTCATGAGCTTCTTCTACTCGAAAAAGGCTCCGGAATACAAAAGCTACAAGCTGAAAGAGGGCGAATTCGACGCTGAAAAGCGGCAATGGCACGCGGAGAACAACACCTACGGCTTTTCGCGCGGGCTGGGCATGCTGATCATGACGATCGGCGTACTGGTATTCTTAGGCATCTTCTTTGCTAAAGTAGGGTTGGCCGGCGACCTGCTCGCCATCGTGATGACCATCGGGACACTATCCTTTTTGGTCACCACCCCCGAAGTCTGGGTACCGGATCTCGGCAGCGGGGAATACGGATTCCCCCTGCTAAGCGGAGCGGGACGGTTGGTCGTCAAAGACACCGCCATACTGGCCGGAGCCGTAGTCCTGCTTTCCGACTCGGCCCGAAGGATACTGAAAACTTTAAAACCGGAATAACCATGAAAGGATACGATGCCATCATCATCGGTTTCGGCAAGGGCGGCAAAACCCTTGCCGCCGAACTGGCCGAACGCGGCTGGAGCGTCGCTATGGTCGAGCGTTCGAACATGATGTACGGGGGTACCTGCATCAACATCGGCTGCATCCCGACCAAGACGCTGATCCACAAAGCCAACCTCGCCGCCGAATGCGGACACATGACCTTCGACCAGCAAAAGGCTTACTATAAACAGGCCATCGAAGAGAAAAACGCCCTGACTGCCAAACTCCGGGACAAAAATTTCCACAAATTGGCAGACAACGACCGGATCACGGTCTATACCGGTGAGGGAAGTTTCGTGTCCCGGGACACGGTCGCCGTCAAAACAGAGGATGAAACCATCGAGATCAAGGGAAGGCACATCGTCATCAACACGGGAGCCGAAACCGTCATCCCGCCGATTCCGGGCGTCGGCGGAAGCTCGAAAGTCTATACCAGCACCTCCATACTGGAACTCGACAGCCTGCCCCCGCGGCTGGTCATCGTAGGCGGAGGTTATATCGGACTGGAATTCGCTTCGATGTATGCCGGTTTTGGTTCGCAGGTAACTGTTCTCGAAGGGTTTTCGGAACTGATCCCGCGCGAAGACCGGGATATTGCCGAAAGCGTTAAAGAGGTGTTGGAAAAGAGAGGCATAGCTTTTCACCTGAACGCAAAAGTACAGGCCATTCGGGACACGCCCGGCGGAGCGACCGTTTCGGTCGCCAACACGCAAGACGAACGGGAATACGAAGTCGAAGCCGACGCCGTGCTTCTGGCGACCGGCCGCCGCCTCTACACCCAAGGGCTGAACCTGGAAGCGGCAGGCGTGCGTACCGACGAACGGGGCGCCATCATCGTGGATGACCGCCTGCATACCACGGCCCCGCACATTTATGCGGTCGGCGACGTCAAGGGAGGCCTGCAATTCACTTACATTTCGCTGGACGATTACCGGATCGTCCGGGAAGAGCTGGTCGGGCAGGGCGACCGCAGTACGGAGAACCGCGGGCCTGTGCCTTATTCGGTCTTTATCGAACCGCCGCTCTCGCGCGTGGGGATGAGCGAGGCCGAAGCGTTCAAAGCCGGCATCGGTATCCGGATCAACCGCATACCCGTCGCTTCGATCCCGCGCGCCGGCACGCTGGGCACGGCAGAGGGGCTGCTGAAAGCCGTCATCGACGCCAAAACGGACCGGATACTGGGATGCACCTTTTTCGGCCCGGCTTCCCAGGAGGTCATCAACACGGTGGCGTTGGCCATGAAATACGGGATAACGGCCCGGGAACTGAGCAATACGGTCTATACGCACCCCAGCATGACCGAATCGCTGAACGACCTGTTCGCTTAAAAAGCCGCATTGATCTGGCTGCGGTAATCGGTCGGCGTGCGCCGCATGATGCCCATGAACTGGCGGTTGAAGTGGGAGAGGTTATTGTAACCCGATTCGTAAGCGATCTGCGAGACGGTCAGTTTGGAATGGGTCAGCAATTTGCAGGCATGCTCGACCCGTATCTCGGCCAGGCAGCGGAAGATGCTCTTATCGGTCCGCTGCCGGAAGGCCCGGCAAAGGGCCGCCGGGTTCATTCCCGTGTAAGCTGCCACGGCGGCCAGTTCCACAGGTTCGCGGAAATGGTTGAACAGGTAGGTATAAACCCGGCTGGCCGGATCAGCTCCCCCGATGATCCGGTTTTCGGCATTGTATTCGACGCCGGACAGTAAAGCGTATTCCGAAGACTGTCCAAGGGTATCCAATATCCGGAACAGCCGGATCACCCGCTCTATTCCGGAGAGGCGGTCTATCTCCTGCATCAGGTCTAAAACATGTGCGGATAATACGGGGTTGCGGAACCGGATACCGTAACGGCTTTTCCGGAGCAGCCGGGCGATGCGGGAGAAATCCGGCAGATCCTCCATATCGGCGGGAAAGAGCGACGGAGGGAATTGAAGGGCCTCGCCGGCGCTCGGATTATCCGTTTCGCCGTTCAGCGTCCCATTGCACAGGTGCAAATGGGGAACGCTGCTGCCGATCAACGCCATATCGCCCGCTTCATACTCCGCAACCCCCTCCCCGACGAACTGCTTGCCGCTGCCGGACGTGACGACCATCAGCTCGAACTCGGCATGCCGGTGGCGGGGCAGCACGAAATGGGGATAAACGATGTGGCTGAACGACGATTCGACGCCGTGCACGATTTTTCGCTCCAGTATAGCCATATGCAAATATATGCGGTTATCAGGCAAAAATAGCATTATTCCGGCACGGGTAGCTTCGCTAATTTTGTTTCGTCCAATAAAAACAAACTAATCGAAACACGCTATGAAACACACCTTGTTTTGTTTGCTCGCAGCGGGAAGCATCGCTTCCGCGAGCGTTCCTGCCATTGCCGCGACACCTGTAGAGCCACAAACACAAACTTTGCAGCCGATCAAGCTGAATGCCCCGAACCTCAAACGGGGCGAACCGGTTATGCAGGCGCTCTCCAAACGGCAGTCCATCAAAAGTTTCGCGCCCCGGATGCTATCCGTTCAGGACTTTTCTGACCTGGTATGGGCCGCCAACGGCATCAACCGTCCGCAGTCGGGCAAGCGGACCGCCCCGTCGGCCATGAATAAACAGGACGTGAAAGTCTACGTCTGCACCGCCGAGGGAAGTTATCTCTACAATCCCAAATCGCAGACGCTCGAACCGCTCTCAGCCGGGGATGTCCGGCCGGCCGAAGCTCCCGTGGTACTGGTATTGGTAACGGACACCAACGACACCTGGGCGGCGCTCGACGCCGGGATCGTGTCGCAGAACATCTCCCTTTTCTGCTCCGGGACAGGACTGGCTACCTATCCGCGCGGCAGCATGGACCAGGCCAAACTGAAAAAGGCCCTGAAGCTGACCGGAACGCAAACCCTGATGTTGTGCCATCCCGTCGGATATGTCAAATAGCATGGCGGAACCTGCGTTATTAGCTCGTTACGGCAGCCCTGCCGAGCGAGTGGAGCGGGCGGCGGAAGCCTTGAAAGAGGGGAGAGGCATCCTGCTGACGGACGATGAGAACCGCGAGAACGAAGGCGACCTGATCTTCGCCGCCTCCCGCATGACGACCGAGCAAATGGCCCTGATGATCCGGGCGTGCAGCGGCATCGTCTGCCTTTGCATCCCACAGGAAAAAGCCGATGCCCTGGGACTCCCGCCTATGGTCGAAAACAACACCAGCCGCTACGGAACGGCCTTCACGGTCTCGATCGAGGCGGCGGAGGGCGTGACCACCGGTGTTTCGGCCGCCGACCGGATACGGACGATCCGCGCGGCGATAGCGCCGGATGCCGTCCCGGATTCACTGTGCAGGCCGGGACATGTATTTCCGCTGATCGCACGGCCGGGAGGCGTACTGGAACGTGAGGGACACACCGAAGGGAGTGTTGATCTGGCCCGCATCGCCGCATTGCCTCCCTATGCGGTACTCTGCGAACTGACCAACGAGGACGGGACTATGGCCCGCCTGCCGCAGGTGGTCGGGTTCGCCCGCGAACACGGTTATCCGGTCGTCACGATAGATGACATCAAAACCTACCGGAAAAACCGGAATATTTAACGATGATCGAAACAATATGAAAGGAGCCTCAGACCGGACGAGACTCCTTTTTTAGGACTCCGATTTCTTGATCCGCACCGCATTACCCGCAGTCGGTTTGAGCCACGTATAGCCGAAAAGGTGCAGGAAACCGATCGCCGCAACAAAAATGAAAGCCAGCCGGAAATCCGGCACGGTATAGTGTCCCGGCACCCCGCTGTCGATCAAATTGGCGAACCGCAGGGCCACGGCTCCGACGGCGATCCCCATACCGGTCGACATCTGTTGAATGGTGCTGTACAGCGTGTTGGCCGAAGTCATTTTCCGGTCTGCGATATCGGCGAAAGCCAGCGTCGTGAGCGAGCTGAACTGCATCGACCGCACCAAACCGGAACAGAACAGCGTAACCACGATGATCCACACCGGCGTGTCCGGCAGCAGCAATGCCGTGAAGAAAGTGAACAGCGCGACCAGGAACCCGTTGACCAGCAAAATGCTCCGGAACTTGAAATGTCGGATGATGCATACCGTCGCCGACTTCATCGACAGGTTGCCCACCATCGTGGAGAGGAACAGCAGGCCCGACTGGAACGGACTCAGCCCGAAACCCTCCTGGAACATCAGCGGCACCAGGTAAGGGAACGCCCCGATCACGATGCGCGACACGGAACCGACCCAGATCGTTATGCTGTACGTCCGCACCTTCATCACCGAATAATCGATCAGCGGCGACGGCGTGCGTTTGGAATACCATACGTTCAGCCACAGGATCAACAGGCTGACCGCCACGGTGGAGACGGAGACCAGATAGGACATTGGATTTGCTGAACAGCTCGACCCCGTACATAAAGCCCGATAACGCCAGGCCGCTCAATACGAAGCCCACCCAGTCGAACGGCTTTTTGACCGCCGCTTTTCCCGTGCGCGGCTCCTCTTCCGGGATATAGTGCCAGGCCAACAGGATGCAGGCGATGCTGATCGGCACATTCAGGTAAAAGATCCAGCGCCACGACCAGAAAGTCGTCAGGTATCCCCCCACCAGCGGCCCCACGATCGGCGCCATCAAAGCGGGGATGGTGATATAGTTCATCGCCGTGGGCAGATCCTCTTTGGGGGTCACTTTCAGCACCGCGAGCCGCCCTACGGGCGACATCATCGCCCCGGCCATCCCCTGCATAATCCGGTAAACGACGAATTGCAGCAGGTTTTGCGACGTGCCGCACAGGGTGGAGGAGAGGATGAAAAAGGCAATGGCCGCGCAAAACACCTTCCGGGTTCCGTAGCGGTCGGCGATCCAGCCGCTCACGGGAATAAAGATCGCCAGCGCCATCAGGTACGAGGTGATCCCCGTACTCAGGTGCACCACGTCGGTGCCGAACGCATCGGCCATGACCGGAATGGCGGTATTGACCGCCGTGGTGTCAAGGAACTGCATGAAAAAGGCTATCGCCACCACCAGCGAAACCCGGATCGTCGTTTTCTTATCCATGCAACTCCCTGTTTTTAGTCAAATATCCGAACCTTCCCTTCATCATCAGCCCCGCCGAAAGCAATCCGACCGGGAACCCCCACCAGATCCCGGCGACGCCGCCGTGCAAAACGAAGCCGAACACATAACACAGCGGCAACGCCAGCACGAAATAGCCCACGAACGAGATCGCTGCCATCGAGGTCACGTCGTTCATCCCCCGCAGGGCATTGGCGTAAGTGACCTGGAACACGTCCCCGACCTGTAAAGTCAGCAGGATCAACATCAAGACCGACACGATATCGCACACTTCCGGCGGCGCATTGAATATCCGCCCCATAAACGGCCTCAATATCAAAAACACACCGCAGATCGCCATCGCCATAGCGGCCATCAGCCGCACACCGGCCGCCGCGGTTCGCCTAACGCCCGCCACATCCTTCCGCCCGTAGAAATTGCTGACCCGGATCGCAATCGCCGCTCCCGTACCGTAGTAGAGCAAAATCCCGAGCGTCGATACCGACAGGATCACCTGGTGGGAAGCCAGTTCGACCGTCCCCAGCCAGCCGATCATCACCCCTGCGATGCTGAACATACCGTTCTCGATCCCCATTTGCAGCCCGACCATCGTTCCCATCCTGGCCAGCAATTTCGCACTCGACCGGCGGAAACCGCTCTGCCGGAAGGCAGGCCGGTACTGTCGGTAGCGTCCTCCGTAAAAGAAGATCCCGGCAAAGACCAGCGGCATCAGTATGCGGGTGAGCAGGGTGGAAATACCCGCCCCTGTCGCTCCCATGGCCGGAAATCCTAGTTTCCCGTAGATCAGGATGTAGTTACCTGCCACGTTCAGGACATTCCCGCCGATCATGACATACATCGGCAGCCGCGTGTCGGTAATTCCGTCGGCGAACTGTTTGAATCCGTTGAACAGCATCACGAACAACAGCGACGCCAACTGCAAGGCGAAATAGGGCCGGATCAGCGGCAGCAGTTCCGAAGGCTGCCCCAGATGCTCCACATTCAGCAAGATCGCACCCATCGCGAGCATCAGGACTACCCCGACCGCCGCATTGACCGCCAAACCGTTTTTGAGCAGTTCGCCGATCCGCGAGGTGTCCCGCGTCCCGAAACTTTGCCCGACGAGCGGCGTCAGCCCGTACGAAAACCCGAGGCCGAAAAGGATCGGAATGTTGAACACGCTGTTCACGAACGATACGGCTGCGAGGTCGTCCATCCCGTAACGGCCGACCATCAAGTTGTCCATAAAGCCCACGATCACGATGCCGAGCTGTCCCACGATGATGGGTAGGCCGAGCCTCAGCAGTTCGCGATAATCGGAACGGTATCGGAGGAGATTGTGCATGCGCAAAAAAAGGCCGCTTTTATCGAAAAGCGACCCAAAATTACGCATTTTATGCTAAAAACCGTTCGCCGACTCCTGCCGCACAGTGCGTTCCAATTCAAGGGCCCGCGGGAAAAGGATGTTGTTTTCCAGATGCACGTGTTCGAACGTATTGGCCTGCATATCCCTGAGCCCGTCATAGAGTTCCCTGTACGAAACGCAGCCCTCCTCCGGGACGGTAAAGTCGTTCGTCAGGCGTCTGAGGTCGTACAATTCGCCGCCCGTCTGGCTATGGTCGCGCTCCATCGCGGCGATAGGCTGGTCGATCGACGCGAAACGCATCTGGGGCAGGGGAGTCCCCTTTTCCTCGTTCGACACCAATGCCCTGATAGCCGGAAACAGCACCTCTTCCTCTTTGCGCATATGGACTTCCAGCTCATCGAAAAGGTTCTCGGTGAGCTGCGCTACCTCCACCAGCTCCGGATGGCGTTGGCCGTGCGTCGATGCGACCTTTTTGGCCAGCGGAGGCAATTTCTGCCTCCGGTCCCGCACATAGGCATGGTGATAGGCCAGGATATGGTCGATAATCTGTGGAATGGAGAAGTTATTCAGCTTGTCGTTCAATCGCGCGGTCGATTGCTCGTGGCCGATGATCTCCCGTTCAACCTCGTCGGGATCGAGCCCGTGTGAACGGGTGGCTTCCGTAAAATTACGCTTCCCGCCGCAGCAGTAGTCTATTCCGTATTGGGTGAATATATCGGTGGCATCGGGATATGCCGCCGCGATTTCGCCCACGGTCATACTGGCAAATTTCATAACGATAGTTTTTTATATTTCTTCCGCAAATACTGCAAACCCTGTGCCGAGGATATAAAATAGGCGGCCCCGTTCCGAAGAACGAGGCCGCCGGGTCAGAAGATACGATAGATTATTCTTCGTTCAGCAGGGCTTTCATAGAGAGGCTGATGCGCTTGCGGCCCATGTCCACTTCCATGACTTTCACCTTTACTTCCTGGTTCAGGCTGACAACGTCCGCCGGGTTCTGGACAAATTTATTGGCCAGCTGCGAGATATGTACCAAACCGTCCTGTTTGGCTCCCACATCGACGAAAACGCCGAAGTTGGTGATGTTGGTCACGATACCCGGAAGTACCATGCCTTCCTGGAGGTCGTTGATCGAGTTGATGCCTTCTGCGAACTGGAAGTTCAGGTTCTCGGTGCGCGGATCGCGCCCCTCTTTCGAAAATTCGCTCATGATTTGTGTGAGTGTTTGAATGCCTACGCCTTTGGTTACGTAGTGGTTAAGATTGATTTTTTGGCGTAGAGATTCGTTTTTTACCAGCTCGCCGACCGTTACGCCCAGATCAGCTGCCATTTTTTCTACAATAGGATAGGATTCGGGATGCACGGCCGTATCGTCCAGCGGGTTGGCCGCCCCCTCGATACGCAGGAATCCCGCCGACTGCTCGAACGATTTCGTCCCGAGCCGCGGCACCTTCAGTAACTCTTTCCGCGAACGGAACGCCCCGTTCGCCGCGCGGTACTCCACGATATTCCCCGCCAGCACCGGCCCCAGTCCGGACACATAGGCCAGAAGGTGTTTCGAAGCCGTATTGAGGCTTACGCCCACCCGGTTCACACAGCTTTCCACCACCGTATCCAAACTGCGTTTGAGCTTCGTCTGATCCACGTCGTGCTGGTACTGTCCCACGCCGATCGACTTCGGGTCGATCTTGACCAGCTCCGCCAGCGGATCCATCAGCCTGCGCCCGATCGACACCGAGCCGCGCACGGTCACGTCATAATCGGGAAACTCCTCCCGTGCCGTCGCAGACGCCGAATAGACCGACGCACCGTCCTCGCTCACCATATAAACCGGCACCGGCCCGCTCCCGTCCGTCATATCCAGGCGCAAATCCCGTACCAATTGTTCGGTTTCACGCCCGGCGGTCCCGTTTCCCACGGCAATCGCCTCGACACCGTATTGCCGCACCATGCGCCGAAGCGCCTCTCCCGCTTCGGCCCGCTTGCTCTGCGGCGCATGCGGGTAAATCGTCTCGTTGTGCAAAAGATTTCCCTGCCGGTCGAGGCAGACCACCTTGCAGCCCGTCCGGAACCCCGGATCGACCGCCAGTATGTTTTTCTGCCCCAACGGAGCCGCCAGCAACAGCTGCCGCAGGTTTTCCGCAAAGACTTTGATCGCCTCCTCGTCCGCCCGCTCTTTGGCCACGCCCAACAGTTCGGTCTCGATGGAAGGCTTGACCAGCCGTTTATATCCGTCCGCCACAGCACGGCACACAAAATCGATGGCCTCCCGGTTTTTCGCCTCCCGCCGCACGAATATCCGGTTCAGACGTCCCGATAAACTCTCTTCCTGAGCGGCATCCAGCCCCAGTGACAAGCGCAGCACACCCGCCTTTTCGCCCCTTGCCATCGCCATCAGCCGGTGGCTCGCACACCGCCGCAGCGGTTCGCTCCAATCGTAGTAGTCCGAAAACTTGGCCGACTCTTCCTTATTCGTATCCGCCCCTTTGGCGATCTTCGAAACGATGATCCCGTTCGAGGCGAAAGTCCGGCGAACGCTGTCCCGCGCCGCAGCCGACTCACTGACCCATTCCGCGATAATGTCCGAAGCCCCCGCCAAAGCCGCGTCCGCATCCGGCACAACATCGCCCTTCACAAACTGCTCCGCGACTGTCCGCAAATCACCGGCAACGGATTGTCCCATAATCATCCTCGCCAGCGGCTCCAAACCTTTCTCCCGGGCTATCGTTCCCCGCGTACGACGTTTCGGTTTATAAGGCAAATAGAGGTCTTCCAACACCGCCATATCCGCGCAGTCGGCAATGGCGGCCTTCAGTTGCGGGGTCAGTTTCCCCTGTTCTTCGATGGTCTGGAGGACGGTGGTTTTTCGTTTTTCCAGCTCGGTATACTTCCCATACAACTCGCGGATACGTTCGACCGCGATCTCGTCCAGTCCCCCGGTCGCCTCCTTGCGATAGCGGCTGATGAACGGAACGGTACAACCGTCGTCCAGCAAACGGATCGTATTTTCTGCCTGACTGAGAGAGGAGAGGGAAAGCTGGCGAGCGATGAGCTCAGGGATGGAAAACATTAAACGACTTTAAGTATACGGTGTAAATGTACGCTTTTTATTCGGACTTCCAACTTTTTTCGGAATTCGGCATGAAAAATGCTATTTTTACTGGCACCATGAGAACACTTCCGAACACCACCGACCGCTACGGCGAGATCAGCGTGACCCTCGTCGGGCACGCCTCCCTTTACCTGGGTTATAAAGATGAATTGATCGCTGTCGATCCGTACAGCGAAACGGCCGATTATTCGGCGCTTCCCGAGGCGACGGCCATCCTGATCACCCACGACCACTACGATCATTACGATCCGGACGCCATCCGGCAGATCGCCACCCCCGCAACGACGTTTATCGCCCCGCCGAAAGTGGCGGAGCTACTCCGGGAAGACGGTTTCGAACAGGAGATCGTCACGCTGGCCAACGGAGATAGCACGGAATACAAAGACCTGATCCGCATCGACGCAGTGCCGGCCTATAATATCGTGCGCGAACGTGCGCCGGGACAACCTTTCCATCCGCAGGGAGTCGGCAACGGCTATATCCTGACCGTGGACGACAAGCGGATCTACATTGCCGGGGACACGGAGCTGACGCCGGAGATGCGGAAGATCAATTTCATTTATATCGCTTTCCTGCCGCTGATGCTGCCGTTCACGATGAATGAGGAGGAATTTATTGAGGCCGCCAAGATCATCGAGCCGAAATATCTCTATCCGTACCACTACCACACCGTGGATAAAGAGTGGCTCCAGAAAGCGTTGCCGCAGGTAATCGTCAAATAAAAAAGGGCCGGTCTGAAAACCGGCCCTTCTTTATCTCAGTATGGAGTGCTTATGCACCCTCGCCAACATGCACACCAGTTCGGCGGCATAGGTATCCCAATCGGTGATGACCCGCGTGGCTACGCCGGACTCGATCGCGGCCTTCGCCACGGCGATCGAAACCACGGTCAGCAACCGTTTGTCCAGCGGCTTCGGGATCAGATATTCCCGCCCGAACGCCAATTCGTCTAAGTTATATGCGGCCAGCACTTCGCCGGTGACCGGCTGTTTCGCCAGACTGGCGATGGCCCGCGCGGCAGCGATCTTCATCTCCTCGTTGATCGCCGTGGCCCGCACGTCCATAGCCCCGCGGAATATATAAGGGAAGCCGATCACATTGTTCACCTGATTGGGGTAGTCGCTCCGGCCCGTGGCGAAGATAAGATCCGGACGCGAAGCCTTGGCTTCGTCGTACGGAATCTCCGGGTCGGGATTGGCCAAAGCGAAGACGATCGGATCTTTGGCCATGGTCTTGACCATCTCGCCTTTCAGCACACCCGCTTTCGACACGCCCAGGAACAGATCCGCCCCGACCAGCGCCTCGGCCAGCGTGTCGATATCCCGGTCGGTCGCGAACTGCGCCTTCTCGGGCGACAGCCCTGTCCGTTTTTTATTGATCACCCCTTTGCTGTCGCACATCACCAGATTTTCCGCCTTCACACCCAACGAAAGGTAGAGCTTCGCACAAGCGGTAGCCGCCGCACCGGCGCCGTTGACCACGACCTTGATCTCCCCGATCTTTTTTCCCACGATGTCCAGCGCATTGAGCATGGCCGCCGACGTGATGATCGCCGTTCCGTGCTGGTCGTCGTGCATCAGGGGCAGGTCGAGCTCCTCTTTGAGCCGCCGCTCTATCTCGAAGCACTGGGGAGCCTTGATATCCTCCAGGTTGATCCCGCCGAAGGTCGGGGCGATCATCTTGACCGTCTGCACGAACTGGTCCACGTCCGACGTGTCGATCTCGATATCGTAAACGTTGATTCCGGCCAGAACTTTGAACAGCAGCCCTTTTCCCTCCATCACCGGTTTCGACGCCAACGGCCCGATGTCGCCCAGCCCCAAGACCGCCGTCCCGTTCGAAATCACGGCCACCAGGTTCTCTTTCCCCGTGTATTCGTAGGCTTTCTCCGGGTCGTCGTAAATCTCCATGCAAGGAACCGCCACGCCGGGCGTGTAGGCCAGCGACAGGTCGTGCTGGGTCATATAGGGTTTGGTCGGCACCACCCCCAATTTGCCTTTGGGAGCGGAGCTGTGGTAACGCAATGCTTCTTCTTTCAGGTTCTTCATAAGCTGTTCTTTCGGGTTTGAATGTACTTTTATTGAAACGGACCGCCCTCCCGTTTATTTTGCAAGCGCCTGCAACATCCGGGCCGTAACCGGACGCAGACGGCCGCATCAGACACTGACCTTTTCCGGCTGTTTGAGGTTGTTGACCATCAAGTGCAGTCGGTTCAGCACGTTCACCTCGCTCACCCCGCTGTCGAAATCGAGGAAGAGCAGGCTCATCTGCGGAAACATATCCCGCACCTTTTTCTCGATCCCCTTGGATACGATATGGTTGGCGATACATCCGAACGGCTGGAGGCTGATGACGTGGTTGACACCCGACCGGGCGAACCCCGCCATTTCGGCCGCGATGAGCCAACCTTCGCCGAACTGCGCTGTAAGGGGTACCAGTCCGGACGCCTCGTCCGCCTCTTCGAAAATATTGCCGAAAGGAACATAGTACCGGAACGCGCTGCAAATCCGGTTCGCACGCTTCACATAGCCGTCCGCCCAGCGGTAGAGCCGGTCGATAACGAATTCCGGCACGAGCGATGAATCCGTAAGGTGCGCCTTTTTATTGACCTTTCGGTTCACGAAAGCCTGCATGAAGAAATTAACGATCGTCGGAGGGATCACCTCGATCCCTTCTCCGGCCAGCCAATGCAGGATATCTTTGTGACTGAACGAGTTGAGTTTCAGGTAAATTTCCCCGACGACCCCCACCTTGGCGCGCGGCGCCGTATCGGTCGCAACGATCTTGTCGAACGCTCCGGCCGCGTCCCCCAGCAGCCGGAACAGCGCATCGGTATCCCTGCATTCGATATAAGGCACCGCCTCCGCTAAGTAATGTTTCCGGAGCCTTTCCGCATCCCCTTGCGTCCGTTCCCGGATGACGGAGGCGTAATACAACTTGGCTATGCAGTCCCCATACAGCAAGGCAGCCAAGGCAACCGGCGCGACCTTGAACCAGTTGATCTTCAATCCCGCTTCCACAGGCCCTCCTGAGTTCAATGAAATGACCGGCACCTGCGGATAGCCGGCATCCACGACCGCTTTTTTGAGAAGCGTCAGGTAGTTCGTCGCCCGGCACTGGCCCCCGGTCTGCGTCATGACCACCGCCACGCGGTCGGGATCGTACCTGCCCGATTCCAGTGCCTTCACCATGTCGCCCACCACCAAAGTCGCAGGATAGCAGACCTCGTTGTTGGCGTATTTCAGACCGCAGTCCACCGTCGCTCCGTCCGGCCGGGGCAGCGTCTCCGCGTCGTAACCCGCCGCATGGAACAGGGCTTCGATCACCTCGACATGGGCATCCGAGAAGTGGGGCAGCAGCAGTTTGCGTTTCCGTTCCGCCTTGTTGAACGGTTTCGTGGTCACGAAAGGCTGCAATTCGTCCGCTTTCGTCCCCGCCTTGAATTTCAGGCTCTCGATCAGCGACCGCACGCGCAGGCGCAGCGACCCGATATTGTTCACGTCGTCGATCTTCAGGATCGTCAGCGTCTTGCCGTACCGTTTCAGGACGGCCCGCACTTCGTCCAGCAGGAAAGCGTCCGGGCCGCAGCCGAACGAGGTCATCTGCACGAAATGGATATCGTCGCCCTGTTCAGCCACCCATTGAGCCGCCTTGAGGATCCGGTTCACGTAGCTCCACTGCGGCACTGAATGGATACGGCTGATGTCCACCGAATCGTCGTTCCGGACGATATCCTCCGAAATGACGTTGACCCCGAACCCCGCGATCATGTCCGACAGCTTATGCTGGATCAGCGGGTCGGTATGGTACGGCCTTCCGGCCAGAAGCACGGTCAGCTCACCTTTCCGCTTGCTGCGCTCGAAAAGACGGAGGTTCATGGTCTTGATCCGCGCCCGGTAATCGTCCTGCGCCTGTAAAGCCTTGTCCACCGCCTTTTTCACGGTCGCATCGGGTACGCCCAGCGTCCGCAAGTAATCGAGGCAGCCCCGCCGCAGCCCCTTCGCGCTTTTGAAAGTAATGGTCGGCGCATCGAACGGAATCCCGCATTTCCCTTCCGGGTCGATCGAGTTTTTCAGCACTTCGGCATACCCGGTTACCACCGGGCAGTTGAAACTGTTGTTCTCCTGTGCTCCGTCACGCTGTTCGAATATGGTAAAGGGATAAAAGATGCGATCCGCCTTGCGCTCGATCAAGTCCAGTATATGGCTGTGCGCCAGCTTGGCCGGGAAACAGATATTGTCCGACATCACCGAATTGACCCCGGTTTCGTATTTGCGCATCGTGGACGGTTCGGAGAGCATGACGCCGAAGCCGCAGGCGGTGAACAAAGCATGCCAGAAAGGGTAGTCCTCGTACATGCCCAGTATCCGGGGAATGCCGATGGTCAGCGGCCTGGTCTGGCCGGTTCCGGCGGTTTCGCGGCCGAACAGCAGCTCGTATTTCTGCGGATAAACGTTATCCCCCGTCCGGCTCTCCGCGCCCCGGTTGGTGAATACCTTTTCGCACTTGTTTCCCGAATAATAGACGTTCCCGTTGTTGAATGTATAGCGGGTCACATAACACTGGTTTTCGCACCCCTTGCACTGCGTCTGCCGGGAAGTGAAGTCAGTCGTTTGCAAGATCTGCGACAACAAGACGCCTTTCCCGCCCGTCGCCTGCGATTTCGCATACAGCGCACATCCCAGCGCGCCCATCAGTTCCGGAATATCGGTGAACGCCACCGGTACGCCCGCCAGCTTTTCGAAAGCCCGCACGATCGAACGGTTCCGCATCGTGCCGCCCTGAACGACCACATGGCCCCCCAGCTCCGACAGGTTTTTCAGTTTCAGCACTTTGTACAGGCAGTTCTTGACCACCGAGTAGGCCAGCCCCGCCGAAATATCCGGAACCGAAGCCCCTTCGCGCAGGAATTGCTTGACTTTGGAGTTCATAAAGACCGTGCAGCGCGTCCCCAGGTCGCACGGCGCCCCGGCGGTGCAGGCCATCGAAGCGAAGTCCGAAACCGAATGCTGCAACGATCCGGCGAAAGCCGATATGAAAGAGCCGCACCCCGACGAACAGGCCTCGTTGATCTCGACCCGGTAAAGTGCCCCGTTCTCGACGAAAAGCGCTTTCATGTCCTGCCCGCCAATGTCCAGGATAAACGACACCTCCGGATCGACTTTCCGCGCCGCCAGGTAGTGGGCTATCGTTTCGATGATCCCGCCACCCAGCCCGAATGCGGCCCTCAGCAAATCCTCTCCATAACCGGTCGAGCAACTGCCCTGGATGCGGATCGGCTTCCCGGCCTTCTCCGCTTCGGTCAGGAATTGCCGCAACCCTTTTTGCGCCGCCGCGATCGGGTTTCCCTCGTTATTGGCGTAATATGAAAAGACGATACGCTCCCGACTGTCGATCGCCACGATCTTCGTGGTCGTGGAACCGGAATCTATCCCCAGATAGCACCCGCCGTCGCAATCCTCCAGCGAAATTCTCGCTATACGGGTCTCCTTCTTCGCCGACTCCCATTCCGAGAGTTCGGACTCGTCCCGGAACAACGGCTCCAAACGGTTTGTCTGCACCAGGTTCCCGTTCCGGTCTCCGCGCTTCAGGTCTTCGATAAACCCGGACAGCAGAATGCCTTTTTCAGCTTTGGACGGCGAAAGGGCAGCCCCCCACGCCGAAATAACCGGAGCGTTCTCCGGCACAATATATTCATCCTCCCTGAGTCCCAGATAGCGGACGAAAGCCACCCGCAGGGCCGGAGTGAAAGCGAACGGCCCCCCGCAGAAAAGCACTTTGGGCTGCACGCTGAACCCGTGGGAGAGGGTGGTCACCGTCTGAACAGCCACCGCGTGGAACACCGAAGCCGACACGTCGGCCTTGCTCACATTCCGCGCGATCAGGTTTTGAATGTCGGTTTTGGAAAACACGCCGCAGCGCGAAGCGATCGGATGGATCTTCGTACCGGGCAGCATGGCCATCTCCCCCATCTCATCGACCGTACACCCCAAAAGGGTGGCCATCTGGTCGATAAACGCGCCCGTACCTCCCGCGCAATTCCCGCTCATCCGCATGTCGGGCAAAGCCTCTTCCGGGAAAAAGACCATTTTGGCATCTTCTCCTCCGATGTCGATCAAGGTTTTGATATCCGGATAGACGGCCCGGATCAGGTTCGTCGCCGCCACGACCTCCTGCTCGAAAGGCAACAAAAACCGTTCGGCAATCCCCATGCCCGCCGATCCGGTGACGGTCAGGAGCACCCGGCGGTCGCCGAAATGTTCCAGGACCTCGGAAAACAATGCGGCGGCAGTTCCCAACACATCCGCGTGGTGGCGTTTATAAGCCGAGTGGAGAATTTCTCCCTGCTCGCCGACCAGGACCAGTTTGGCAGTGGTCGATCCCACATCCAAACCTGCCCGGACAATATCCTGAATCATCGTTTTTCCGATCATACCTATTTTATCCAGCGGTGCCAAAATTATAAAAAATTCGGCTAAGTCTCTCGATTACAAATTACCCTCGTCACAATATTTCATACTATAAAAATGTTGTTATATAATACATATGGACATTTATCTTCTCCTAAAGGTGAAAATAATATAATATTTCGGTATAATACTGTAAGTTTGAAGAATAAGATAGTCCCAACACCATGAAACATATTTACATACCGACGTTATTGTTTTTACTGTCAGCCGCATTGGCCGGTTGCCGCATGGATAAGCCCGAACCTTTGCCCGGTGGGCCTAAATACACTATCAGGCTGAATATCGACCGGGAGCGTATCAGTGAGGAGGATTCTCCGCTGACGATGGTCAAAGGTTATCCGAATGACATATACGCCGTTCAGATATACAAGAAGGTCATAAACAATTACAGCAAATACGCATACGGTATTTTCGACGACGAGAACGGAATATCCGTCGAATTGCCTGCGGGGGCGACCTACAAAATCGAAATGACGATGGTGCCCGACGGGGCATCGGTCATTGCCAGAGGCGATAACGGTGGCTACCGGGAACCGTTCCTGCTCGGCGGATTCAACGCCGGCCCGGGCAAGGTGACCAACGAATTCGTGGTCGGGGTCGGCAATTACATCAATCAACTGAATTCGGGTTATGCCGTGCTCGCCGGACAGCAGGAGGGATCGAAGGGGTATAACCGTCCGCCGGTGAGCAGGTTCTACGGCGTCACCGAAATCACTCCCAGCGAAAACGTCGATCTGACCATCCACATGAAATGGGTATGCTTCGGCCTGACTGTCGTCCCGGAAGATTTCACGGAAGGCTCCTTAGAGATCGAAATGGACGGAGCCCCGAAACTGACCGTTACGCCGGATAACCCGACAGCGGTTACCAAACGGATATTTACGTTCGAGCATTCGCTGAGTTCTGATGACTGGACAGCCGACGGCTACTCGGAAGCCATTCCAACGACCATCACCTGGATCAAAGGCGACGGATCGAGGCTGATCCTACGCGAACCGTCCGCACCGATCACCTGCAAAAGGAAATACAACAAACTGCTGCGTATCTCGTGCGCGGAAAAGGACAACAACAAAGTCACGATCACCAAAGAGGACGAAACGCTTATCGACGACGAAGAGACTGTTGTGCATCCGTAAAAAATCGCTATATTAGCCCGGTAACACTTTTTAAAACCGTTACCGCACAATGGAAATTGTCATAATCGTCCTGCTGCTCCTTTTGAACGGGGTATTCGCCATGTACGAGATCGCACTGGTATCGAGCAGCAGGGCCCGCCTCAAAAACGAAGCGGCACGGGGCAGCCGCAAAGCGGAGACCACCCTCCGGCTGCTGGATGAACCGGAAAAAATCCTCTCCACCATCCAGATCGGCATCACGCTGATCGGTATCGTCTCCGGGGCTTTCGGGGGCGTGGCGCTGGCCGACGACGTGAAGCCGCTTTTTGAACGGGTGGCATTTCTGAAGCCGTATGCCCGCGATCTCTCAATGATCACGGTCGTCGCACTGATCACCTATTTTTCCCTGATCATCGGCGAACTGGTCCCGAAGTCCATCGCACTGAACAATCCGGAACGGATAGCCACCGCGCTGACGCCGGTGATGCGGGGGCTGACCAAAATTTCCTATCCGTTCGTCTGGCTGCTCAGCATCTCCACCCGGCTGGTTAATAAAATACTCGGTGTCAAAGGTGGCGACGACCGCTCCATGACCGAAGACGAAATCAAAATGATCATCCGCCAAAGCACCGAACAGGGCATACTGGAGAAAGAAGAGACCGAGATGATCAAAGACGTGTTCCGGTTCACGGACAAGCACGCCAACGAGTTGATGACGCACCGCAAAGACCTAGTCTATCTCTACACCCGGCAGAGCAGGGACGAAGTGCTGGAAACCATAGCGACGGCACACTACAGCCGTTACCTTTTATGCGGGGAATCGACTTCCGATGTGATCGGGACGGTTTCCGTCAAGGACATTATCGGCCTCTGGCGCGAAGGGGCCGCGTTCGACCTGAGATCCATTGCCACGGAACCGTTGCTGGTGCCGGAGAACCTGCAGGCCAACCGGGTGCTGGAATTGTTCAAACAGCACAAATGCAGCTTTGCGGCGGTCATCAGCGAATACGGGGTGATCGAAGGAGTCATCACCCTGCACGACCTGGCCGAGAGCATTATGGGCGAGATGCCGGACGAGAATGGGGAGATGGACGAACCGGGTTACGTTACCCGCGAGGACGGCACGATACTGGTAGACGGGACGTACAACGTGGACGATTTTATGGAGGAGATGGGCATCGTGGCTTTCGACGACCTGCAAAAAGAGGATTTCAACACGTTGGGCGGTTTGGCGATGTTCCTTTTGGGACGCATACCCGTCGAAGGGGACCGGTTCGATTACCGCAACCTCCGTTTCGAGGTGGTCGATATGGACGCCAGCCGGGTGGACAAACTACTGGTGACGATCGAGCGGTAAAAAGTGGCCGGGACTTTCAGATCGAAAGTCCCGGCCTTTATATCATACGGACAAGAGCCTATAAGTGGATCGCCTCATCGTGCGCGGCCGCGGCGGCCTCCATAATCCCTTCGGACATGGTCGGATGCGGATGGATCGTCCGGATAATATCCTTGGCCGTCGTACCGAGCGTCATGCCCAGCGACGGTTCCGCGATCATCTCCGTCACGTTCAGCCCGAACAGGTGCGCCCCCAACAGTTTATCCGTATCCGCATCGAAGATCAGCTTCACCATCCCGTCGCGGTTCCCCGCCGCCGTCGCCTTTCCGGACGCCGTGTAGGGAAATTTACCGATCCGCAGCGTATACCCCCTTTCGAGTGCCTGTGCCTCCGTCATTCCCACCGAAGAGACCTCAGGCGTCGTGTAAATACATGACGGCACGACCGCATAATTCACCGGCTCCGGCCCAAGACCTGCGATAAATTCGGCGCAATGGATCGCCTCCGCCGTAGCCACATGGGCCAGCGCCGGAGTCGGAATGATATCCCCGATAGCATATACTCCCTCCGCCGACGTCCGGTAATGCTCGTCCACGATCACCTTTCCCCGTTCGACCGCCACACCTGCCGCCTCCAAACCTATATGTTCGATATTGGCCGCGATCCCCACCGCCGACAAAACCACATCCGCCTCCAACACCTGTTCGCCCTTCTTGCCGACTACATCCACCAGGCATTCTTTCTCGGTCGCCATCACCTTTTTTACTTCCGTGCCGGTCATCACCGCGATCTTAGCCTTGCGGAAGGACCGTTGCAGAAACTTGGAGATCTCCTCGTCCTCCAACGGAGCCAGGTTCGGCGCATATTCGACCACCGTCACC
>JAJBVQ010000031.1 GCA_020859745.1 Rikenellaceae bacterium | reverse complement strand
GACCTGTTTGGCGACGTCCTGTCCCTGGTCGTTCTTGTCGATCGAGAATTCCACCTCATCGCCCGGGGCGAATTCGGCGAAGTCGCCGTCGATCACGTCGAGACTGTGGAAAAAGAGGTTGTTATTCGGGTATTTGATAAAACCGTATCCGTTTTTGAGGCTCAGCACCTGGCTGGTATAACGCGCCTCCGGGTCGCGTTCCGTGTCCGTTCCGTCCATATCCCGGCCCCGCGGCGAGTAGTCGTCGTCGCCTTCGTCCGCGTTCTCCTCTTCCTGCCCCTGCCGCGATTCGGCGGTCTGTACGAAAAGGTTCATAATAAGCTGGTTGTTCTGCTTGAGCCCGCAGTCGATCACCTCCTGCATCGGTACCGGGTAGTGGGCCAGGTTGAGCAGTTCGTGCGAGGTTTTGGTCACGATCCGCGTGCCTTCGTCGTTGGTGTATTCGAACTCCCAGCTGATCAGCATGACGCGCACTCCCATGGCGATCAGCTTGCGCACCAGCGGCACGTAGTCGGTGTCCGCCACCACCAGCACCGCCACGTCGATCTTCCCCAGCAAAGCCATTTCGAACACTTCGAGCGACAGCCATACGTCCGTCCCCCGCTCTTCCTTCCGCCCGTAGATATTCCGCAGCGGCAGGTAATGGGTGTGCACGCCTTCCGACATCAGGATGTCGTCGAACACGCGGTCGTGGTAGAGCTGGCTGCCCCGCTGCGCTGCATCCGCCGCATTGAGCCGACCCCGGAAGTAGTGCGCTTCGCAAACCCGGCACCGTTTCGGGTCGATCCCCTCCTCCTCGGCGACCCTCTGGCAGATAAAATCGTGCAGGCCGTTCACGCTGAGACGTCTTCTTTGCGGGTGGATATAGTTATAATAGTTCGAGGCGTGCAACAGGAAGTTACCATCATAGAATACGCCTATCTGGGGAGTGCTATTGTTCGGATGCATGGATCAATAGAAAACAACTGTAATTATGAAAGTTACTATTCATCAAAGCGATGATGGCTTCAAAGTTAGCATAATTTTGTTAAAGTGAGCATAAATTACCTGTTGCGATTTTCCGACCTTCGGAAAGGTATCGTAACGAATTATGAATAAAATTTTTCGGATTATTTATGCCTCGACGAATGCCCTGTCCGGTCGGCAGGCTCCTGCGGCTGTGGGAAAAATATTGGCATGGTTTGTGAAAATTACGGGAAGAAAAACTATTTTTGGAATCATAATAAACGGGAGCAGACATGGGATACAACGAATTGGAGATCGAGTTGCGGAAAACGCTGGCCCAGATCGACCGCTGGAGGGAGATGGGGTACATGCCGACTGTCGAACAGGGAATAGCCCTGGGGCGGTTGCAGAAAATATATGCCGGGCTGCTCGACCTGCCGTGCAGCGAGCCGGAGGCGCAGCTCGAAGGGCCGGGAATGCCCGATTCCGGTTCGGCTCCCGAAGAAATCTCCAGAGAGACTGTGAAAGGGGATACCTATGACGGCATTGCGCCGGACGACGAGTCGTTCGAGTCGTGCTGCGATCCGGATGTGCCTGCGGCGGCTTCGGCGCAGGATACGAAGGCGGACGACGACGGAAATTTCGCCGATCTGTCGGTGGAGGAAGTTAACCGAACTTCGGGCGAAACGCACCTGAAACAGGAATACGGGGCGCACGATCTGTGTCCGCCGCCGTCGGAGTTCCCGGAGGCGAAAGACGATGCGGCGGCCCCGCAGAAGGGTGATACTGTGGCGGAGAAAGCGGGACATTCGGAGGAGACGCATATGATGCAGGAGTTCGGTTCGCATGACACATGTCCCGAGCCGGATAGATCGGTACAGGAGGAAAGTGCCGCAGGGAAGCCTGCCGGAGAGGCGCCGGAGCAGCCGCGGATATTCGGGATCGAGGTCAGCCCGTATGCCCGGCATGAGATCATCGACACGCTGTTCCACGGCAATGCCGAGCTTTTCGAGGCGGAAACGGCCAAGCTGAACGATATGGGGTCGCTGGAAGAGGCGCTGGTCTATATCGGGGAGACGTACCGGTGGATCCCGGAAAATGCGGCGACGATCAAATTCATAGACCTGCTCGAATCCCGGTTCGAGGAGTAACCGAACCATCAACCCGAAACGAAAGTGGCGAAACTGTATGTGGTGCCCACCCCTGTGGGCAACCTCGAAGACATCACCCTGCGGGCTGTGCGGGTGCTCGGCGAGTGCGACTATATCGTGGCCGAGGATACCCGCACCAGCGGGAACCTGCTCCGGCACCTGAACATCAGCAAGCCGATGAGCTCCTACCATAAATTCAACGAGCACGGCGTCGTCGAACAGATCGTGCAGCGGATACTCGGGGGCCAGACCGTAGCCTTGATTTCAGACGCCGGGACGCCGGCCATTTCCGATCCCGGATACCTGTTGGTCAGCCATGCCATCGCAGCCGGGATCGAGGTGGAAACCCTTCCCGGGCCGACCGCTTTCGTGCCCGCGCTGGTGGACAGCGGGCTGCCGTGCGACCGCTTTGTTTTCGAAGGATTCCTGCCGCAGAAGAAAGGGCGGCAGACCCGCTTGCAACAGCTCGTGACCGAGCCGCGGACGATGATTTTCTACGAGTCGCCGCACCGCGCGGGAAAGACGCTGGCCCAGTTCGCCGAAATGTTCGGAGAGGAACGAAGAGGGGCGTTGTGCCGCGAAATCTCCAAGAAATTTGAAGAGACCGTGCGCGGGACGCTCGGCGAACTGGCGGCGCTTTACGCCGGCAAGGAGCCTAAAGGCGAGATCGTGCTGGTGGTGGAGGGAGCGCGTGAGGCTTCGAAAAAGTCGCGCCGGGAAGCCGGCGACGAACCCGGAGAAGGGGAACAGGCTTTCTAATGCCGCAACACCTCGTCCAGTATGCCGCCGCCGACCACCCGGTCGCCCAGATAGAAAACCACAGGCTGGCCGGCGATCAATGCCCAGGCCGTGTCCTGTATTAAAGATACATGGAGGCGACCGTCTTCCGCTGCCACCAAACGGGAGCCGCCTCGCGGGTTGCGTCCGATGCCCCGCACCATGATTTGCAGCTCCCCGGCATGGCGGAAAAACTCCTCCGGGCAAACCGCCCGCCAATCTTTCAGGATCATCTCCCGGCAGTGCAGCGCTTCGTCCGACCCCACGATCACCCGGTTTCGGGCCGCGTCGATGCCGATGACGGCCCCGGCGCCGGA
>JAJBVQ010000148.1 GCA_020859745.1 Rikenellaceae bacterium | reverse complement strand
AGAGATGATCGCCGCAATAATCGCCAAATCCAGCCCCGTGTCCGCCACCCGGAATCCCCCCGCTAAGTTCAGAAATACGTCCTTCGTCCCCAGCTTGAACCCCAGCCGCTTCTCCAGCACCGCCAGCAGCATGTTAAGCCGCTTGTAATCCACCCCCGTCGCCGACCGCTGCGGCGTGCCGTAGGCCGATGTGCTCACCAGCGCCTGCGTCTCGATCAGAAAAGGGCGCACCCCCTCGATCGTCGCCCCGATGGCGATGCCGCTCAGCGGCTCGTCGTAATGCGAAACCAGTATCTCCGACGGATTGTCCACCTCGCGTAGCCCCTCGTTCAGCATCTCGAAGACGCCGATCTCGTTCGTGGCCCCGAAACGGTTCTTGATGCTCCGCAGGATGCGGTAGGCGTTATTGCTGTCCCCCTCGAACTGGAATACTACGTCCACGATGTGTTCCAGTATCTTCGGCCCCGCGATCGAGCCTTCCTTAGTGATGTGGCCGATCATCAGTACCGGCACCTTGGTCTCCTTGGCATACTTAAGCAGCATCGCCGCGCATTCGCGCACTTGGCTGACGCTCCCGGGAGAGGACTCGACCCGCTCCGAGTACAAGGTCTGGATCGAGTCGATCACCACCAGCTCCGACGCGGTTTCGGTTAATTGCGTAATGATGTTTTCGAGCGAGGTTTCGCTCAGGATCATGCACTGCTCGTTCAGGACCCCGAGCCGGTCGGCCCGCATCTTGATCTGCTCCGGGCTCTCCTCGCCCGACACGTAGAGGATCGGAGTATCGGCCATCCGCACGGCGATCTGTAAAGCCAGTGTGGACTTCCCGATCCCCGGTTCGCCGCCCAACAGCACCAGTGATCCCGGCACAAGCCCTCCGCCGAGCACACGGTTGACCTCTTGGTTCAGCAGGTCGATGCGCTGGAATGCGCTGCGTTCGACTTTATGTACCGGAATGGGCCTATTGCGCTCGCCCGAAGCGGCCGAGACGCTAAAAAAGTTGTTGGTCGTCAGCGGGCTGCTTTTTGCGGCCACGATCTCCTCGGTATAGGTGTTCCACTCGCCGCAGGCAGGGCACTTGCCGACCCATTTGGGGGATTCGTTACCGCAGGCGGTGCAGAAGTAGCTTTTCTTGAGTTTGGCCATAATATCTTTTTTTATCCGGCGGCGAATGACGTGAGCCGCGCAGCCCGAACCGACGCCGCAGCCGAGTTGCCATTAGGCTTGCCTGAATGGCCGAGGCGCAAGGAGGAAGCCGGAACGGCAACCCACCCCCGGCGTAGGTTTGCAATATAGGGTAGTTACAGCCTGGCTGGAGTGCCCAGCGGCACCGCTGGCTCCGGCCTGAACGATGAAATGGAGTCCCTGTGAGGCGGTAACTACCCTGACGATTACCCGACGATCATCGAGACGATCTGGATGCAGATGATCAGCAGCACCATCGCCACCGGATAGACCGTCGCATACGACACGCTCACCGCGCTGCTGTCCGACATCGAGTCCGCCGCCGCCAGTCCCGGCGTGCTCGTCATTCCGCCCGTTAGCGTCCCCAGCAGATCCAGCAGGTTGATCCGGAAGAAATAGCGCGCCACCAGCGTCGCCACCACCATCGGCAGCAAGGTAATGAAAAATCCGCTGATAAAGAGCGACCAGCCGCTGTCCATGAACGTCTTGACGAGCCCCTGTCCCGCAGCCGTCCCCACGTTCGCCAGGAACAGCAGCAGCCCCAGTTGGCGGAGCAGTTGGTTGGCCGACCCCGACATCGTCCAGATCACCGGCCCCGTCTTGCCCACCGCGCTCAGCACCAATGCCGTCAGCAGCACGCCCCCCGTCAGGCCGAACGAAAAGGTAAAGCTGTCCGAAAAAGAGAGCGATATTTTACCCACGATCACCCCCAGCGCGATCCCCAGCGCGATCGGCAGGAAATCCGTGTCCGAAATGCGCTTGCCCTCGTTGCCGATCAGCTGCAACACCTCCTCCATGCTGTCCTTGCGCCCCACGATCGTCAGCTTGTCGCCGAACTTGAGGGCCAGCGACGGGGCCGGCGAGAGGTCGATCCCCGCCCGGCGGATACGCGTCACCACGCAGCCGAAATTCTGTTGCAGGTTGAGGCTCCCCAACGTCCGGTTCACTATGGCCTTCGAGGTCACCAGTCCCGTCTGCAACTCCACATTGTCCCCGAACGGCAGCTCCCCGTCCAGCCGTTCGCCCACGAATTCCGCCACCTTCTCGTGCGAACCCGGCGTCCCCACTGCCTTGATCAAGTCACCCTCCAACAAGATCGTCCCGGCATGCGGAATGATCGACTCCTCGCCCCGCACGATGCGCGAAATTACCGCCCCCGTGTTGAGCCGCAGCTTAATGTCCTGCAACCTGCGCCCCGCGATCAGCGGATTGGTCACCCGGTAGGCATGCGCCACGATGTCCGGGTAGAGCTCTTTCTGGTCGGCCGCCAGCTTGGCCTCCTCGTCTTTGATATTGATTTTCAGGATGCGCGGCAGCAGCTTAACGAACAGGATCACCCCGATCACTCCGAACGGGTAGGCGATACCGTAAGAGATGGCGGCATTGTCGCCCGTGATCTCCCGCGCCGTGGCCAGCCCCGGCGTACTGGTCAGCGCCCCGGCCAGCAGCCCCGCCGTGTCGGGCGCGTTCAGGTCGAAAATGTATTTCATCGCCAGCGCCACCACCGCCGCCGTCAGCACCAGCACGGCAGCGATCCCCGCCAAAGTTTTCCCTTTGCTCTTGAACGTGCTGAAAAATCCCGGCCCGGCCTGTATCCCGATAGCGAAGATAAAGAGGGTCATCCCGAAGTTTCCTAGCTCGGCGGGCACCACGATGCCGAAGTGGCCGAACAGCAGGGCCACGAAGATCACGGCGGATACGTCGAGGGTGATCCCCTTGATGCTGATGCGCCCGACGATAAAGCCCAGGGCGATGATCACGAAAAGGACGAAAATGGTGGAGCCGAACAGGGAGCTGAACATCGTTTTCTAATTTTTTTACAAAGATAGCTATTTTCCCCGTACCGTTCCGGCTCGGCCGTTTATTCCCGGTCGGCCGGCGCAGGGATGAAAGAAGATTTGCGGATTCGGGGAAAAAGACCTACTTTTGTGCCGGCGAAAGCGGTTCTGACCCATGGTGTAATGGTAACACTGCAGATTTTGGTTCTGTCATTCTGGGTTCGAGTC
>JAJBVQ010000213.1 GCA_020859745.1 Rikenellaceae bacterium | reverse complement strand
TCATGCGGCCTGTCTGTCCTGTATTTTGTAATACCCACCCGATCCAACAACCGCCCGGCCCTCAACACGCAGCCGCTTTTCCCGCCCCGGCCGCATAAATAGAGTAGGGAAGAGAGAGGTTACTCCTCCTCCTCGAACGCCGAGTCGAACTCCAGCCGGTAGACCTTCAGCCCGTCGCTGCGCCTTTCCGGCGTCACCGACGTGCGGCTCAAGCAGCTCAGCGTGTCGTCCGTCCAGCCCTGCAAAGCATTGTAGACCTCCTCCGTCAGTCCCAGTTCCGCCGCCGGGTCCAGCACATCCGGCCACGCCCGGAACGCCACCCGCACCGATACCGTCACCCGGCACTGCTGCGTCAGGCACGTGATGTCCCCGCATTCTGGGTACGCCACGTCCACCAGCGCCGCCGGTAAAGCCGGCATCGGACCCCCTTCCGCGTCGATCTGGCCGCAGTCCAGGGCCACCGTCTCCAGCCCCGGCACATTCGTGCGCAGCCGCTCGCATACATTCCGATAGATTTCTTCCATAAAGCGATAAAATGGTTATAAGATGAATAAAAATCGCCCGGAGATTCCCTCCCGACGATGCAAAAATGGGCCTTTTCCGGCGGATGCCGAAAAATAGTGTAAACCCTTCGACAGCTTTTTGTTACGCAGTGATTTTACCCCCATCTTTGCACCGTGGATGAGAGAGGAAACCCCGGAAACGCTGCGCAGCTCCCCGGTCCCGGCCGCCCCGGGAAAGACCGTCCGGCACCCTCTGCGATCCGAAACCCCCAACGAATGGAAACCTGGATAATTTACGTCATCGCTCCCATCGCCGTCGCCTTGGTCAGTTGGATACTGGGCAAGAACAGCCGCCGCATCGACGAGACCTCGAAAGTAGTGACCCTGCTTCAGGACGAGATCGGCCGCCTGACCGTCAAAGTTGAGAAACTCGAAACGAAACTCGAAACCAAAGACGAAGCCTTGGAACGGAAAAGCGTGATCATTCAGGAGGCTTTCCGGTGCCGGACCCCCTCGATGAAGTGCCCGGTGCTGATCAAACAGGCGGAGCTGAACCATTACGCCCTGGTTCCCGACGCCGGGTCCGCAGTTTCCCCGTCCGCCGGCGAACCCCTTCCGTCCGGTCCCGCAGCCGGGTAATCCCCGGCCCCTCGGCGATCCTGCCTCCGGCTGCACGAATCCCGGAGCGTGGCGCAGCGGGAAACGGCGCGGAACGACGGCGCCAGCCGCCCGGAATGCCGGCTGAACGATCCCTTCCCTATTATTTATTACACAACAACCTATTTAACACCTTGACAACTATGGTAAAAAAAGCAATCGGTCTCAACGAAGACGGCATCCTGATCGCAGCGATACCGGCCGACGGTTCCGTCCCGGCGGAAAACGCGTACGCCGCCCTGGGCAAAACGTATAAAGACACTGCGACCCTCGAGACGGCCGAAGGCGAGACCGTAGCCTGCGAATGCGAGGAGATGGACGAGCCGGAAGACGAGATCTACATTCCGGGCGCCACGACCCTGAAATTCTCGACCTCCGACCTCGACCCCGAGACCTGCTACAAAGCCTTCGGCGGCACCCTGTCCGAAGATAAGAAGACCTGGGACGCCCCGCAGAGCTTCACCTCGAAAGAGGTCGCCGTGAAATTCACGACCAAATCGGGCCTCGAAGTGGCCATCGGCCGCGCCAAAATGTCGACCCGCCTGAACTGGGCCATCAAGCGCAACGGATACGGCCTGCTCGAACACAGCCTCACCGTGCTGACCCCGAAAGCCGCCGGCGTCAAGAAGATGAGCGTCACCGACACCACCGTCGTCAACCAGCCGGGCGCGTAGAGGTATGGACAGACAGCAATCGACCCAACTCCGGGCTGCCGATACGCTGTTGGAAAAAGGGGTGCGGGTGCCATGCGCACCCGCACCCCTTTTCCTTCGGCTGTTCGGCCGCCGTACCTGGCACGTCACCCTGCGCCAGCCCACCCTGGCCGGCCTGCTCCGCATCAGCCGCCTGATCGTGGCCATGGAACTGGCCCCCGCCGATTTCGACGGGCTCAGCCTGTCCCGGGCTTACGACATCACCACCCGGCACACCCGCGACGCCCTCGATATCCTCGCCGAAGCCGTACGCGGCCGCCGAACTTGGATCCCGCGCCGCCCGCTGGCCCGCTGGCTCGGGCGGCACCTCAGCCCCTCCGCCTTCGCACAGGCCTGGATGGTCTTCCTGCAGATCAACGGCGTGGCGGATTTTACGACCTCTATCAGATTGATGCTGCCGGCGAACAATCTGAGTCCGAAGGAACGGGGGAGTCAGCAGGCGGACGCGTAGTCGGCCTGAATAGCCCCTGGGGCGTGATCCAGCTGATCGCCGAAAAGACCGGATGGAGCTACCACTACATCCTGCACCGCATGAGCTGGATCAACATCCGCATGATGCTCGCCGACGCACCCGGCTACCGTTACGACCGTACTCCGGGCGGCGGCGACCTTTCGGCGGACGCCACCGACAACGATTTACTAACCTTAGCCAACACAATCAATGGCAGATGATAAAAAAGACCTCGGTGAATTGATCGGCACCGACGCCTGGACCGAAGAGGTCAACCGGTTCATAGCCGGGTTGAACTCCTTGGACGAAGCCCGCGCCCAGGCGACCCGGGCAGCCGTCGAGATGAAAACCTACTCGGACCAATACCAGAGGCTGCTGAACGAATACAGCGCCAAAATCGCCCTGTTCGAGAGCCTCGGCTACAAAGCCTATGCCGACGCCGCCCGTGACAAGCGCGACACCGCCCTGAGCGACCTCAGCGAAACCGCTATCCGCGAAAGCTCCTTCTGGGACAAGATCTCCGCCGGTGCCGGGGCTTACACCAAAAAGCAGCTCACGGGCATCGTCAGCGAACTCGAAAGCGTCCAGAAATACCTTAAAGGCGATAAAAAAGTCGCCCTTCCGATCGACATCACCCCCCAGCAGCTCGACAGCCTCAAGGCCGGCTCCAAGGTGATCCAGGAGATCAACGGCAAAACAGCCGAATTCCAGAAAAGTCTCAAAAGCAAGAACCTTTTCGGCGACTTCGGCAAGAAAGTTAAGGAAGGTTTCGAAAAAAGCGACTTTGCCGGCCTGAAATCCTTTTTTTCCGCCACCGGCGAGCTGGTCAAGAAATTCAGCGGCCCCGCCAAAGCCATTATCGGCGTAGTCAAAGGCGTGATGGGTATCCTCAAACTCGGTTCCGAA
>JAJBVQ010000166.1 GCA_020859745.1 Rikenellaceae bacterium | reverse complement strand
AGAAGGGAGGGTTCTAACCCTCCATTCTTTCAAAGTAGCCGAAAAGCATAATTTCTTTTCTTTTTGGGACAGTGCACTGCCCGCCACCTTTTTCGACGCTGTACCGGAATGCCCGTCACGTAAAACTTTAGACGCAACCTTTGCCACCTTCGGGCTTGTCGCTTTCTTTGCCATATTTAACACCTCCTTTCCAACATCGACCGAATATCATAAACTATTCCATTTCTGCATTTTTCCGTTATAGATAAAAACTGATGTATAATGCCGTTTTGAGACGTCCCGTCGATTATCCCGGATGACACAAATCGGGATATAAACCAGATTAATGAATATTTTTCTTAATTTCGCCCATCAACATCGCCACAACATGACACAGGAAGAACTATTCAAAAAACTGATCGCACACAGCAAGGAGTACGGGTTCATCTTCCCTTCCAGCGAGATATACGACGGGCTTTCGGCCGTTTACGACTACGGCCAGCTGGGCGTCGAGCTCAAGAACAACATCAAGCGCTACTGGTGGGACGCGATGACCAAGCTGCACGACAATATCGTGGGGATCGACGCGGCCATCTTCATGCACCCGAAAACGTGGGAGGCGTCGGGGCACGTGGGGGCGTTCAACGACCCGCTGATCGACAACAAGGACAGCAAGAAGCGCTACCGCGCCGACGTGCTGATCGAAGACTGGATCGCCAAGCAGGACGAGAAGATCGAAAAGGAGGTGGCCAAGGCCGCCAAGCGGTTCGGGGAGTCGTTCGACCGGGAGCAGTTCGTCACCACCAACGCCCGCGTGCTGGAGATCAAGGCCAAACGCGATGCGGCGCACGAAAAGATGGCCGAGGTGCTGAATGCCAATGACCTCCCCGGAGTGAAGGCACTGATCGAGGAGCTGGAGATCGCCTGCCCGATCAGCGGGACCAAGAACTGGACCGACGTGCGGCAGTTCAACCTGATGTTCCAGACGCAGATGGGCTCCACGGCGGAGGGGGCGAGCGTCGTTTACCTGCGGCCGGAGACGGCGCAGGGTATCTTCGTCAACTTCCTCAACGTGCAGAAGACCGGGCGCATGAAGATCCCGTTCGGGATCGCCCAGATCGGGAAAGCGTTCCGCAACGAGATCGTGGCGCGGCAGTTCATCTTCCGCATGCGCGAGTTCGAGCAGATGGAGATGCAGTTCTTCGTCAAACCGGGAACCGAAATGCAGTGGTTCGAGCACTGGCGGCAGTTCCGCATGAGCTGGCACCGCGCCTTAGGGTTCGGGGACGAGCACTACCGGTTCCACGACCACGAAAAACTGGCCCACTACGCCAATGCCGCTACGGACGTGGAATATGAGTTCCCGTTCGGTTTTAAAGAGGTAGAGGGGATACATTCCCGCACCGATTTCGACCTGTCACAGCACGCGAAGTTCTCCGGCAAGAAGATCCAATATTTCGATACGGAGAGCGGAGAGAGTTATGTACCTTATGTAGTGGAGACCTCTATCGGGGTAGACCGCATGTTCTTGCAGGTATTCTCGGCGGCATACACCGAGGAGACGCTGGAAGGGGGGGATTCCCGTATCGTGATGCGCTTCCCGGCGGCGCTGGCGCCGGTCAAGGTGGCGGTGCTGCCGCTGGTGAAGAAAGACGGGCTGCCGGAAGTGGCGCGGGGGATCGTGGAGGCCTTGAAATTCGACCACTATGTGCAGTACGACGAGAAAGACAGCATCGGGAAGCGGTACCGCCGGCAAGATGCCATCGGAACGCCGCTCTGCGTGACGGTGGACCACCAGTCGGTCGATGACGGGACGGTGACGATCCGCCACCGCGATTCCATGCAGCAGGAGCGGGTAGCCATTAAAGACCTGCCCGGAATTGTCCACGATATGGTCAGCCTCAAAGGACTGTTCGCCAAGCTCGTCAAATAATTCTTTCAGTCTGAAAGACAAAAGCTTTCACCCTGAAAGCATACTAAAAAAAGCCCCGGATTTACTTGAAAATCCGGGGCTTTATTGTTATATTCGTCAGACAGAACCTAACACCTCTTTGCGTTATGTCAACCAAATCCACCCTGCTGGCCGCAACGCTCCTCTGCGGCTCTTTGGGCGCATCGGCCCAGAAGCAATACGACATCGAAACGGAAACCAAATGGGTCAACGGAACCAACCTGGAGATCAGCGCCGTAAAGCATACCGTGGGGAGCTATACGGTTATGCTGCGGTTCACCGAGCGGGAGAATACCCGCCAGCCGCCGACCTTCAAGGCCGTGATGCGCGGCAGCAACCAGAAACTGCTGACCGTCATGCCCATTAACGCCGAACAGCCGGTCAGGTGCAGGTACAGTTACACCTATGTCCGGGGCTACCGCAGTCCGAAGCTCGACAGCGCGTTCGTCTACCGGCTGCCTTACAGCGTTGCGCACAAACCGGTCGCAGCCGCCGAACTATTCAACCTCACGGAACGCTACTTCGAAGGTAAACCGGTGCGCGGCTGGAAAGCTTGGCAATTCAACCTCAACGAGGGAGATACCGTGTTCGCCATGCGGAAAGGGTTGGTGGTGAACGTCCACGACGGCGAAGAGCCTGCGCAGGCGGGACTGCAATCGACCTACCGCTCCAAAGAGAACACCGTTCTGGTCGAGCAGCCGGACGGCACGCTGTGCGAATACTCCGTGCTGGACAAGGGCAGCATCACGGTCAGGGAGGGTGATATGGTCTATCCCGGCACTCCGCTGGGTAAGGCGGGGGCCTACTATGAAGGCGGCGAACGGCAGGTACGGACCATCGTCTACTTTCCGGACGAGAACCGGGATTACCGAGAAGGCGATCCGCACAACGGATCGCAATTCGAATGGGTCTATTACAACCCGTGGTTCGCTACTTCGGAAGGGAATACCCAGTTGACGAACCGGAAAACATACAAAGCGGTCGAGTCGCCGGAACTGGTACAGAAAGAGATGACCAAAAAAGAGATCAAGCAATACGCCGTGAAATAAACAAAAGGGAGGGGCGAAAAGCCCCTCCCTTTCGGAATGCACGGCCGGGATCAATCCCGGATCGAAAGGATCGGATTGGCCCGCGTCGCCTTCAGCGACTGCCAAAGCACCGTCACGAAAGCGATCACGAAGGCTGTCAGACCCGCCAGCGCGAAGATCGTCCACGACAACGGTATCCGGTAGGCATAACCGCTCAGCCAGCCGCTCATAACGTACCAGATAACCGGCACCGCCACCACGAAGGCCACCAAGACCAACTTCAG
>JAJBVQ010000211.1 GCA_020859745.1 Rikenellaceae bacterium | reverse complement strand
GTATATACAGCGCCGGCAGCGTAAAACTCGCCCCCGCCACAATCACCCCCGAACTGGCCCCGATCGACTGGATAATGACGTTCTGCCCCAGCATATTCTTCTTCCCGGCGAGGTTCCCGACCCCGACGGCGATAATGGCAATCGGAATCGCCGCCTCGAAGACCTGCCCCACGCGCAGCCCGAGATAAGCCGCCGCCGCGGAGAAGACCACGGCCATCATGATCCCGAAAATCACGGAATAGGGCGTGACTTCTTTCGGTTTCGGCCCGTGTTCGCGCATCACCGGCTCGTAAGCCTCGCCCGGAGCCAGCTCACGGTAGGCGTTCTCGGGCAGCCCGACCGACTGCTCTTCATGCAAAAGTTCGTTGTTAGGGTCGTTTTGTTCCATATCGTGCGGTTTGGTGGTTTATATTCATTGGTTTTCCGGGTCCGCGCAGGAATCGAAGGGTTATTTCGAAATTCATTTTTGGGTAGGACGCCCGGGAGGTGCAATGAGGGCGCGCGCGGCCTTATTGCGGGCCTCCCGTGGGGAGGCGTCCGGCCCGCACGCTGACGCGGAAACCCGGCTATTTGCTCTTTCGGGTTCGGGCCGCAGCCAGCGGAGGCGCAAAGGAGCGAAGCGAGTGTTGCGGCCCTCCGCACCGGGTGGCTGCGGGCCGTCCGCTAACGCGGGAATAAAGGCTATTCGCTATCTCCGGTTCGGCCTTTGACGCCGGGGATGCTTCGAAAGAGCTGTAACTATTCTATTCGGGCCGCCGCCTCCGGGGGAAGCCGCAAAGCGGCTTGGCGGCGGGCCCGGCGACTCTGACGAGTCCCGCTACTCGCTCACAGCCCGTATCAGTTGCGCAAGCCAACCCTCCCTATCAAAGCCTCGCGGCGTAACGCGAATGCGTTCGCTTCTCGCCGGCCCCCCCGAACCGCACGATAAACAGCAGGCCCGCTCCCCGTCGGTCGGTCACCGTCCGGACCAAAAGGCCTCACTTACAGATTATTGCAATCCCCGCACATGCTTTTCCCAGGCCCACGCCGAGCGCAGCGTGTCCCCCAGATCCCGCTCCGCACGCCAGCCCAGCTCCTTGTTGGCCAGCTCCGTCGAGGCCCATATCTTCTCCACGTCGCCCGGCCTGCGATCCACAATCTTGTGCGGCACCGGCACCCCGTTGACCTTCTCGAACAGGTTCACCAGCTCTAAGACCGACACCGGCACGCCCGTGCCGATATTGAAAATCTCATACCGCTCCTTCGACCGCCCCTCTACCATGCGGTCCACCGCCACCACATGCGCCCGCGCCAGGTCCACCACGTCGATATAGTCGCGCTGGCACGACCCGTCCGGGGTGTCGTAATCGTCGCCGAACACGGAAAGCTCCTTGCGGATCCCCGCCGCCGTCTGCGTAATAAAAGGCACCAGATTCGCCGGCACCCCCTTGGGCAGTTCGCCGATCAAGGCCGACGGGTGCGCCCCGATCGGGTTGAAATAGCGCAAAGCGATGGCTTTGAAGAACGGAACCGCCGCCACCGTATCCTGAATAATGTCCTCGCTCATCTGTTTGGTCAGCCCGTAGGGCGAGTTGGCCCGCTGGCGCGGGGTCTGCTCCGTCGCCGGCAGCTCTTCCGGCTGCAAGTAAACGGTCGCCGACGATGAGAAGACGAGGTTCTGAACGTAGAACTCCTTCATCAGGCGCATAACGTTAAGCAACGAGTCGAGGTTGTTGCGGAAATACTTGAGCGGTTCGGAAACGGACTCGCCCACCGCCTTGTAAGCCGCGAAATGGATCACCGAGTCGAACGAGTATTTTTGGAACACCTCGCGCCGCAGGGCCTCGATGTCGCAGCAGTCCACCTGCGCGAACGGCACGGGACGGCCGACGATCTGTTCCACGCCGCGGACGGCGGAGATATCGGAGTTCGAGAGGTTGTCGGCGATCACCACGTCGTACCCGGCGTTGATCAGCTCGACGGTGGTGTGGGTGCCGATGTACCCGGCCCCGCCCGCAACGAGCACTGTTTTGTTCTTGTTGGATGACATATCGTTCGGTATTATGGATTCCTCAAACACTACTGCAAAGCCGCGCAGGCGTTGCCTGTCTTGTTGACTGTAATTACCCGGTTCGGCCCTGCGCCCGCTCCTTCAGGCCGAAAACATGGCGAGCCGTCAGGATCACGCGGGCCGCAGCCTCCCCCCGCGGAGCCCGGTGCCTCCGGGCACCCCGCCAGGGCTGTAGCTACCCCACGCAGGCTGCGGCCGAGAACGAACGGCCGGCCTAACCGTTGGCGCGGAAACCCGGCTATTCGCCCGCCTTCGGGCCGCACCCCCACGGGGCGCGACGCCGCTGGGCAAAGGAACCGCCGTTTTCACGGAGACTTTTTTAGGCCAGACAGAGGGCGGAGAACTATTTATACTGTATGCGACCTTTAGGTCGCACAGCCCGAACCGACGCCGCAGCCGAGTTGCCATTAGGCTCGCCTAAATGGCCGAGACGCAAGGAGGAAGCCGGAACGGCAACCCACCCCCGGAGAAGGGCTGCCAACATCCCTCCGCTGGCTCCGGGTCTATCGTAAAGTCGGACTGACTGCCAGTGCGGCACCTCAACCGCCCCCTCTGGGGTTCGGGCTGCCGGTGCCGCTGGCACACCGGCAGGGCTGTAACTACCCTATATATTGTTTAGCGGCTGGCCGGCGACTCTGGCGAATCGCGCTTTTCGCTCTCATGTGTTCGGGCCGCCCTCGCCCCCCACGGGGCGGCCCGGCCATTCTGACGAATGGCACACAAGACCTCACCAACCCGCTTTAGAAGGTTCGGGCCGCCGCCACCGGGCGAGCCCCGAAGGCGCCCGGCGGCGGCCGAACACATAGCGCCAGCTCACCCCTGTCGCGGAAACTTTTAAGCCGGAGCCAGCGGAGGCGTATAAGGGTAGTTACAGCCCGGCTGGAGTGCCCAGCGGCACCAGGCATACGCCCGGGATGGCTCCGGCCTGGCCGCTGACGCGCAGGCGTTACCTGTCTTACCGGCTGTAACTACCCTCTGTTCGGGCCGCAGCCATAGGACGACGAAGCACCGAAGCCGCTCAAGGACTTACCACGCCCCCGCAAAAGCACACCCCACCGCAATATCGAAAAGCCGTTACGGCTTTTGTATCACCTCGTGCTCGCCCAGTTCGCGCCCGTAGCGGCCGATCAGCCGGTTGAGCGTCACATTGACCCCCACCCCCAGCGCGACGTCCACCAGCAGCACCCACGTGACCCCCATAC
>JAJBVQ010000261.1 GCA_020859745.1 Rikenellaceae bacterium | reverse complement strand
GCCCCGCCGCTGCCGCGATGTTTTTTCTCGCTTAACTGCGACCTTTAGGTCGCGCAGGCCGGAGCCACCCGGGGCGGAGGGCTGCAATATTCGCTGCGCTCATTTGCGCCCTCGCTGGCTCCGGCCTTACAATAAAACGGCCCGGCTGTTGCCTTGGAAACCCGGCTATTCGCCCTTGCCGCGTTCGGGCCGCCCCCACCGGGCGAGCGCCGAAGGCGCTTGGCGGCGGCCCGGCGACCCTGACGGGTCGCGCTTCTCGCTCATCGTCTTACCGCGGCTTCGCGCTTACGCTGGGAGTAGGCTATGGCCTTATTTTTCCGGCGCACAGCCCCCCGACCTGCGGGCCCGTCCGCGACCGGGCCACCCCTGCCGCGCAGGCGTTGCCTGTTTTATCGGCTGTGACTCCCCGATTCGAGCCGCACGCGTCCACCCACGGGGCGGCCCGGTCGCTAACGCGGGTACTTTACATATTTCCGGCGATCGCAAGATCGCGCAAGCCGAACGCCGCCGAACGATCCCGTGCCCGAAAATTGCGTATATTTGAAGTCGCTATGATCGAATTTCAGAAAAAAAAGCTTCCCAACGGGCTGACCGTCATCGTCCACGAAGACCCCTCGACCCCGATGGCCGCCGTCAACGTGCTCTACAAAGTCGGGGCGCGCAACGAAGAGTACGACCGCACCGGGTTCGCCCACCTGTTCGAGCACCTGATGTTCGGCGGGTCGGTCAATATTCCCAGCTACGACGAACCCGTGCAGCTCGCCGGCGGCGAGAACAACGCATTCACCAACAACGACTATACCGACTACTACCTCGCCCTACCGAAAGAGAACATCGAGACCGCCCTGTGGCTCGAATCCGACCGGATGCTCTCGCTCGCCTTCAACGAAAAGAGCCTCGAAGTGCAGCGCAAAGTGGTCGTCGAAGAGTTCGCCCAGCGCTACCTCAACCAGCCTTACAGCGACATTTGGCTACTTTTGCGGCCCCTCGCTTACGAAAAGCATCCCTACCGGTGGGCCACCATCGGGCGGGACATCGACCATATCCGGCAGGCCACGATGGAGCAGGTGCGAGCCTTTTTCGAGAGGTACTACAAGCCGTCCAATGCGATACTCTCCGTGGCGGGGGATATACCTGCCGCACGGGTTTTCGAACTGGCCGAAAAATGGTTCGGGCCGATCCCGGCGGGCGCGCCCGGGGCGGACGACATACCGCAGGAACCGGAACAGACCGCTCCGCGGCGGCTCGAAGTGCGGCGTCCGGTGCCCGCATCGGTGATCTACATCGCGTTCCACATGGGGCCGAGGTTCAGCCGCGAAGCGACGGTGTGCGACGTAGTGTCGGACATTCTCAGCAACGGAACATCCAGCCGCCTCAACCAGCGGCTGGTCAAGGAGTCCACCCTCTTTTCCAACGTGAACGCCTACATCTCCGGCGACGTCGATCCGGGGCTGTTCCTGGTGACGGGACACGTGATGGAGGGCGTTTCGCTCGAAGATGCGGAGGCGGCCCTGTGGCGGGAGCTGGAACTGATGAAGAACGAACCGGTCGGCGACTACGAATTGGAGAAGGTCAAGAACAAGTTCGAAGCGAACAATGTTTTCGGCGAGATCAACGTGCTGAACAAAGCGATGAACCTGGCCTATTTCGAGATGCTGGGCGACGCCGCGATGATAAACAGCGAGGTGGCGGAACACAACTCGGTGACCGCGGCGGAGATCATGGAGACTTCACGGCGCGTTTTCCGGCCGGAGAACAGTTCGACGCTCCTGTATATCGCCGATCCGGAGGCTCCCGCAGCCGGGTAGTTACAGCTTCATGCCTGACACTTTCACGCTCCTGCGGGCACCCGCAAAATATCTTCAATAAAAACAGACCATGTTAGACCGCACCATACGACCTCCTTTCCGGCTGCCCGGCCGGCTGAATATTCCCCCCGCTCAGCAGACCGTACTGCCCAACAGCATACGCTTTTGGACCATCGACGCGGGGACACAACCTCTGGTAAGATTAAGTCTCGTTTTCTGCGCCGGTACCCGGTACCAGAATGCGCCGTTCGTCGCCTCGGCCATGCTCAATCTGATGAGCGAGGGAACGGCACGCTACTCGGCGGCGCAGATCGCCGAGATGTTCGACTTTTACGGCATCTATTACGACACCTCGATCGACCGCGACTACTCCGTGGTGACGGTGAGCTGTCTGAGCCGCTTTTTGCCGAAAACACTGGAGCTGCTGGGCGAGATCCTGCTGGAGCCGCAGTTCCCGGAACGCGAGTTGGAGATTTACGCCTCCAAACGGAAGCAACAGCTGACCATCGAGCGCGAAAAGCCTTCGTACCAGGCCCGCGAGCTCTTTTCGGAAGCGCTTTTCGGCAAAGAGCATCCTTACGGGCGGGTATCGCCGGCAGCGGAGTATGACAACCTGACCACGGGATTGCTCCGGTCGTTTTACGAGACTTACTATACAGCGGAGAACCTCTTTGCGGTGGCGTCAGGACAGGTCACGCCGTCGGCGCGGGAGGCGATGGCGCAGTTCCTCGGCCGGTTCGGTTCCGGCCTCGCGGTCGGTGATCCGGGTGTACCGGAGGCGCGTTCCACGGCGATGATCCGCGAAAAGCGGAACGGGGCGTTGCAGTCGTCGATCCGTATCGGCAAGGTGCTGTTCCCGAAAGAGCATCCCGATTTCAACGGCATGCAGGTGGCGGCGACGGTGCTGGGGGGCTACTTCGGCTCGCGGCTGGTGAAGAACCTGCGGGAGGAGAAGGGATATACTTACGGCATCTACTCGGCAATGCTGAACATGCAGCATTCGGGCTACTTCGCGGTGGCGTCGGACGTGACGGCGCAGGCGACGGACGATGCGGTGGCGGAGATACTCAAAGAGGTGGAGCGGCTGCGCACGGAGCTTGTACCCGTGGCGGAGCTGGACATGGTGCGGAACATTATCGTTGGCGAGATGATGCGTATTCTGGACGGCCCGTTCGGCATCGCGGACGTGACGATCGAGAATGTGCAGTGCGGCATGACGAACGAGGCGCTGACGGCATTTTTCGACGAGGTGCGCTCCATTACGCCGGATCGCATTCGGGAACTGGCCGTGCGCTGGCTCGACCCGACGTCATTCACCACGGTTATCGTGGGGGCCTGATATTTTATCGGTTCGTTTTATCATTACCTCTGTACGAGACAGCCGCTTTTTAACTACGTTTTGCCTGTTGGGCTTCCTCCTTGTGCCTCGGCCATCGGAGCGAACTCCATG
>JAJBVQ010000140.1 GCA_020859745.1 Rikenellaceae bacterium | reverse complement strand
ATTCCATTCTACGAAAGCGCCATCGAACTGCTCGAAAAAGCCCACGAGCTCAATCCGAAAGAGGTCACCGTAGTCGACCTGCTCAAAGGACTTTACTACCAGAAACAGGACGAAGGCCCCGAAATGGAAGCGAAATACAAAAAGTACAACGACCTGCTCAAAGAGATGCAGGGCGAGTAATTCCCGGCCTGAACTGACGCTATACCGAACGGGAGCGGATGAAGATTTCATCCGCTCCCGTTTTTTAGTATCTTTGTGAAATTTACAAAACCGGCATTCCGTTTGTTAGGATACCGAAAGCTGTAAAACCATCCTTTACATGGAAGAAAGAGAGATCATCGAGAGCGCCGCGCAGGGCGAATACAAATACGGTTTCACCACCGATATCGACACCGAAACCATCGGCAAGGGGCTGAACGAGGATATCATCCGCAAGATCTCGGCCCTCAAGGAAGAGCCCGAATGGATGCTCGACTTCCGGCTCAAGGCGTACCGGAAATGGCAGGCGATGACGATGCCCGACTGGGCGCACCTGACCATTCCGCCGATCGACTACCAGGAGATCATCTACTACGCCGCCCCGAAAAAAGACAAAAAGCTCAAAAGCAGCATGGACGAGGTCGATCCCGAGCTTCGGGCGACTTTCGAAAAGCTGGGGATACCCCTCGACGAGCAAAAGGCGCTCGCGGGGGTTGCCGTCGATGCCGTCATCGACTCCGTTTCGGTCAAGACCACTTTCCAGGAGACTTTGGCCGAGAAGGGGATCATCTTCTGCTCCTTTTCGGAAGCCGTGAAGAACCACCCCGAACTGGTGCGAAAATACATGGGATCGGTGGTGCCTTATACCGACAACTTTTTCGCCGCACTGAACTCGGCCGTGTTCTCGGACGGCTCTTTCTGCTATATTCCCAAAGGAGTGCGGTGCCCGATGGAGTTGTCGACCTATTTCCGCATCAACGCGGCGGGAACCGGACAGTTCGAAAGGACCCTTATTGTGGCGGATGAGGGGGCCTATGTGAGTTATCTGGAGGGGTGTACCGCGCCAATACGCGACGAGAACCAGCTGCATGCGGCTATCGTGGAGATCATCGTGGAAAAAGACGCGGAGGTGAAATACTCCACCGTCCAGAACTGGTACCCCGGCGACAAGGAGGGAAAAGGCGGCGTATTCAACTTCGTGACCAAGCGGGGGATATGCAAGGGCGACAATGCCAAGCTCAGCTGGACGCAGGTCGAGACCGGATCGGCGATTACGTGGAAATACCCTTCGTGTATTTTGGCGGGGGACAACAGCGTCGGGGAGTTCTACTCCGTGGCTCTGACCGGAAACTACCAACAGGCAGATACCGGCACTAAAATGATACACATAGGCAAAAACAGCCGGAGCCGGATCGTCAGTAAAGGGATTTCGGCGGGCTTTTCGCAGAACTCCTACCGGGGACTGGTGCGCGTGGCAAAAAATGCCGCGGGATGCCGGAACTATTCGCAATGCGATTCCCTGCTGATCGGAGATAAGTGCGGAGCCCACACCTTTCCGTATATCGAATGCGGCAATTCGTCCAGCACGGTGGAACACGAAGCGACCACTTCGAAGATCAGCGAAGACCAGCTCTTCTACTGCAACCAAAGGGGAATTCCGACCGAGGAAGCGGTGGGGCTGATCGTCAACGGCTATGCCAAAGAGGTGCTGAACCAGCTGCCGATGGAATTTGCCGTGGAAGCGCAGAAACTGCTCTCGCTTTCGCTCGAAGGAAGCGTAGGTTAAATCACAACGACTAAGAAAACAGATACGAGATATGAGCCAGAATATATTGGAGATCAAGAACCTGCACGCCACGGTGGCGGACGAAGGGAAAGAGATACTCAAAGGCATCGACCTGACGGTCAACGCCGGCGAGGTGCACGCCATCATGGGGCCGAACGGGTCGGGAAAATCGACCCTGGCATCGGTGCTGGCGGGTAACGAACGGTTTACGGTGACCGAAGGGACGGTGACCTTCCTGGGCAAAAACCTGCTGGAGATGAGTATCGAAGAGCGGGCCGCCATGGGACTGTTCCTCGGGTTCCAGTACCCGGTGGAGATTCCGGGCGTTTCGATGGCCAATTTCCTGCGGCTGGCGATGAACCAGCAACGGGCCTTCCGGGGCGAAGAGCCGATCTCGTCCGGGGATTTCCTGCGGCTGATGCGCCAGAAAAGCGAGATCGTCGAGCTGGGCGATAAACTGATGAACCGGGCCGTGAACGAGGGCTTTTCGGGCGGCGAGAAGAAACGCAACGAGATCTTCCAGATGGCAATGCTCGAACCGAAACTGGCCGTGTTGGACGAAACGGACAGCGGGCTGGACATCGACGCCCTGCGCGTGGTGGCCACCGGCGTGGCCAGACTCAAACGGCCGGACAACGCCACGGTCGTCATCACCCACTACCAACGCCTGCTGGAGTACATCGTGCCGGACTACGTGCACGTACTCTACCACGGTCGCATCATCTACTCGGCGGGCAAAGAGCTGGCGCAGGAGCTGGAAGAGCGCGGCTACGACTGGCTGATCCGGCAATACGGCGACAAAGAATAACCGCACCACGACTATGGACAGAATCCTGAAAGAACGCTATAAATACACACCGCTGGCGCGGCTCACCGACCCGTCGCTTTCGGGCGAGGGCGGACTCTCCCCCGCATTGGCGGAAATCGAAACCGAAGCGGCGGCCAACCTTTGCCGTAAATCGGCGGTGACAGCGGCGGAGCTGGCGGAAATTTTCGCCAAAGCGGGGGGAGCCATCACGGACGACCCTCTGGTCGCGGATAACCTCGGAACGCCGGAGAGCCAGGTGCAAGGCGTCCGGATCGACATTCCGGACAATTTCCTGGCGGAAGGCACGCTGTATGTGCATTTCCGCTATCCCTCCCCCGCCGGGAAAGCGGGCAAATACGTGCAGCGCAATGCCGTGCGCGTGGGAAGGAACGCCAGCGTGCGCATCGTGGTGTACCACCATCCCGCACCGGAGACCGGCAAGGGCGTTATCAACGTCCTGACCTGCATCGAGGCGGCGGCCGGGGCGAACGTGGAGATCATCGAGATCGCGGAGACGCAGGCGGCCTATTTCGGGACCCTGCTGAACAGCCAACACCGGGATTCGCACGTGAAAACGACCACCATCGACCTCGATAACGACTACCTGCGGCGGAACCAGTTCGTCACTCTGGCGGAAGAGGGGGCCGAGTGCAACCTGGAAGGGGTATATATCACCGACGGGATGCAGCACTGCGACAACTACATCCGGATGCACCACGCCGTGCCGCACTGCAACAGCAACCAGCTGTTCAAAGGCGTAGCCGAGGACGAGTCGCACGGGATCTTCACCGGGCATATCTATGTGGCGAAGGACGCCCAGAAGACGGTCGCTTTGCAAGAGAACCACAATATCGTCCTGAGCGACAAGGCGAAGATCGACACACGGCCGCAGCTTGAAATTTACGCCGACGACGTGAAGTGCAACCACGGGGCTACCATTGGGCGGCTCGACCCGGAAGCCATCTACTACATGCGCCAGCGCGGGATCGGCCTCGACGCGGCGAAACGGCTGCAAATCGAAGGCTTTATCGACGAGATCATCGACCACAGCCACATCGAAGACCTCGGTCATTTGCTACACGACAAAGTCGCAAAACGACTGCAAAATATTTAACCGTCGGTTTTTAATTATACCTTCGATACTGTTTTTTCTTTCAAGAAGGAACCCGCGGGGAACTAACTTTGCCCTCGGGCGCGCCCCCTGGCGCCCGCTAACGCGGACGCTGCGCACCGAGGCCACCGCTGACGCGGGAAACGAAGCGACGGCGCTATACCGATACATGCCAAAATCGACGGAATAATCATATATTCATAAAATTATGAAAACCCTCGCTGAGATACGTTCCGATTTTCCCATCCTCTCCTCGGAGGTGAACGGGAAGCCGCTCGTCTATCTGGACACCGCGGCCACGGCGCAAAAGCCCGAGGTCGTCATCCGCACCGTGAACGACCTGCACCGCACCCTCAACGCCAATATCCACCGGGGGATACACTATATGGCCGAGGAGACCACGGCGCGGTACGAAGGGGCGAGGGAACAGGTGCGGGCGCTGCTGAACGCGTCTTCCGCTCGGGAGATCGTATTCACCAGCGGGGCCACACAGTCGATCAACCTGGTAGCCAGCTCTTTCAGCGAGAAATACATCCGGCAGGGGGACAATATCCTGATCACCGAGATGGAGCACCACTCCAACATCGTGCCGTGGCAATTCGCGGCGGAACGGAGGGGGGCGGAGCTGCGGATATTGCCGTTCGACGACGCGGGACAGCTGCGGCTGGATCTGCTGCCGGGAATGCTCGACGAACGAACCCGGATCGTGGCGGTGACGCAGGCATCCAATGTATTGGGGACTATGCCCGATCTCAGATCTATTATCGACACCGCCCATGCGCACGATATTCCGGTGCTGGTGGACGGTTGCCAGGGGATCGTGCACCACAAGACGGACGTGCAGGCTTTGGACTGCGATTTTTATGCTTTTTCGGGGCACAAGCTCTACGGGCCGACCGGGATCGGCGTGCTGTACGGTAAGGAGAAATGGCTGGCCGCACTGCCTCCCTACATGGGCGGCGGGGATATGGTCGGCACCGTCACTTTGCCGCTGGGGACTACCTTTGCCGAACTGCCGCTGAAATTCGAGGCGGGGACGTCGAACTACATCGGCGCCATCGGATTGGGGGCGGCTATCGGATACCTCGACACCCTGGATCAGGCATGGATTCACAACCATGAAAACGCCTTGCTGGAACGGGCCACTACCCTTCTCCAAAGCGAGATCCCCGGCCTGAGAATATACGGGACTGTGCCGGGCAAAAGCCCGATCGTTTCGTTCACGGTAGACGGGACACATCCGGCGGACATCGGCATGATCGTCGATAAGCTGGGCGTGGCTCTGCGCACCGGAACCCATTGCGCCGAGCCGGTGATGACCCACTACGGCATCACCGCCATGTGCCGGCTCTCCATCGGCCTGTACAACACCGAAGAAGAGATCGACACCGCCGTGGCGGCGATTAAGAAAGCTGCGGCCATGCTGCGGTAATTCTCCTTTGGCGGACTTTGAGGCGGTTTCAATTTTCACGCTGCGCCGCAAGAATGCGAACGCCGCTCGCGCAGGGCAGTTCCCTACGCTGCGCGCCACGCCCAAAGACGAATTTCCCGGCGTACGACAAGGATCTAGGAATGACCTCGAATCAGCAATAACACCTCAGAAACAACCAAAATCATATATGTTCATCGTGATCGAAGGGCTCGACGGCGCAGGCAAATCCACACAGGTGGCCCTGATGCGCCGGATGTTCGAAGCCAAGTACGGAAAAAGCGTCGAATACCTCCATTTTCCCCGTTTCGACGCGCCGGTGTACGGCGATCTCGTCGCCCGTTTCCTGCGGGGCGAGCTGGGGGCGTTGGACCAGGTTAATCCTTATCTGGTGGCGCTGATCTATGCCGGCGACCGGCAGGAGGCTGCCGCCATGATCCGGGGCTGGCTTGCCGACGGCAAGGTGGTGATCGTGGACAGGTACGTCTATTCCAACATCGCCTACCAGTGCGCAAAACTTCCGCCGGTCTCCGTTTCAGAAGAGCGTACCAGGCTCAAGAAGTGGATTTTAGACCTCGAATACAAGCACAACGATATACCGAAACCCGACCTGTCTCTGTTCCTCGACGTACCTTTCGCCTTCACGGAAAAGAAGCTGGCCGAACAGCGCGCCGGCGACGACCGCGACTACCTCAACGGTAAACAGGACATCCACGAGGCATCACTGACCCTGCAACGGAACGTGCGCGAAGTCTATCTCTCCTGCGCACAGGAAGACCCGGATTTCCGGGTGATCGGCTGCGAAGACCCGGAGACAGGAGCCATGCTCGAACCCGAATCGATATTCAACAAGATTGCCGATGAAATTTCTCGACACCTTTAAAGAACGCCACCCGAAAGCCGCACACCACATCTCCGGCAAGCTGGTCACCGTAGCGCGGTATCATCTGGCCGCCCTGTTCATCCTTTCCGGGGCTTCGAAAGCCATCGACCCTTTCGGCCTCTCCATCAAGCTGGGCGAGTACTTTTCCGCCATGGGGCTCGATTTCCTGCGGATCTTCGACGACATCGGCGCCATCCTGCTCCCGTCGCTGGAGCTGATGGTCGGGTTTATGCTGCTGAGCGGCATATCGCGGCGCGTGGCGGCATGGCTGGCCTTTATCGGGATGACCTTTTTCACCCTCCTGACCCTGTGGCTGGCCATCGCCAACCCGGTCAGCGACTGCGGCTGCTTCGGCGACCTGGTGCACCTGACCAACTGGGAGACCTTTTTCAAAAACCTCATATTCTACCCCTTCGCCGTCATCGTGTTCGTGGCGCGGAACAGCCAGCGGAAACTTAACCCGTCGCCCCTGCGGACGGCGATCACCTATGCCGTGCTGGTGCCGGTGAGCCTGGGGCTGAGCATCTATTGCTACAGTTACCTGCCCCCAATCGATCCCACGCCGTTCAAAGTCGGGGTCAATATCCCCCACGCCATGACCGTGCACCGGAACGACACGCAGACCGTGCTGATATACAAAGACAAACAGACCGGCAAACTGCACGATTTCAGCATCGAGGATACCACCTGGTACGACTCCTCGCGCTGGGAGTACGTGGATACCCGGACCGTCGGCCAGAGCGCCGCGCCGGAGATCAAGACCGTGCCGATGTTCGAAGAGAACATCGACCGTTCGGCCGAGATCCTGGAACGCAAAGGCTATACCCTGCTTTTCGTGGTGAACGACTACGACCCGCGCTACGAGCCGGAGATGTTCGCACTGGCGGCCTACATCCACCGATACGGCGGACGGGCGGTAGCGCTGAGCGCCACCCCGCTGCCCGCCACGCTGGCCGAGAACGGCATCGAACCGCTGGGCAGCGACTACACGGTGCTCCACACCATGATCCAGCACCGTACCGGAGGCGCCATCCTACTCCACGACGGAACGATTATGGGCAAATGGTCGATGAACCGCCTGCCGCGCTGGAAAGAGACCGACCACGACCCGCTGAGCAACGTGCTGACCGACGACCGCATCGAACGCGAGGAGCTGCTGGTACTGCTTTTCGCACTGGCCATCGCCCTGATCGCCGTATCGACGATACGGACTTATGTTCGGTAAATGCGGAGCCGGCTTAGGTAGTTGGCGTAATTTTTGCTAAATTAGCGAACTTACCAACCCATTCTGTACGGCGCATGAACATCACCTCCGGAAACATCATCCTGATCGGCTCGGTTCTCCTATTTGTCAGCATATTGGCCGGCCAACGGGCCTATAAATACGGCATTCCCGCCTTGGTGTTGTTCTTGGCAGTAGGCATGCTCGCCGGAACCGACGGCATCGGGGGAATCAACTTCAACAACCCCGCCATCGCCCAGTTCATCGGCGTGATCGCCCTGAACTTCATCCTCTTCTCCGGCGGTCTGGACACCGAATGGAAGACCGTGCGGCCGGTGATGTGGCAGGGGGTCATCCTCTCGACCGCGGGCGTGTTGCTGACCGCCATCTCCACCGGACTGTTCGTCCACTGGGTCGTACCGGGATTCTCGCTATTCGAAGGATTGCTCTTAGGCTCCATCGTATCCTCCACCGACGCGGCGGCGGTCTTTTCCATCCTGCGCTCCAAAAGCCTCCGGCTCAAATACAACCTTCGCCCGATCCTCGAATTCGAGAGCGGTAGTAACGACCCGATGGCCTACCTGCTGACCATCGCCTGCCTGGGGCTGGTCATGAACCCGGCCGCATCGCTGACCGGTGCGGTCACCGACTTTTTCATCCAAATCGTCGTGGGCGGCGTGGCCGGTATCCTGTTCGGGATCGCCATGGTTTGGATCGCCCGGCACATCAAACTCGGTTACATGGGGCTGTACTCGGTGATGATCATCGCCCTGATGTACTTCACCTATGCCGCCACCGACAAGATCGGCGGCAACGGATTCCTCGCCGTCTACCTCTCCGCCCTGTGGCTCGGCAACCACAAGATACCGCACCGGGCTGCCATGCTCAGCTTCTTCGACGGTTTCGCCTGGCTCATGCAGATCATCCTGTTCCTGACGCTGGGGCTGCTCGTCTTCCCGAGCCAGATCGTCCCGGTAATCGGGGCCGGACTGCTGGTGTCCGCCTTTATGATTCTCGTGGCGCGGCCGGTCAGCGTTTTCCTTTCGCTGCTGTTCTTCAAGATGCCGCTGCGCAGCAAGACTTTCATATCGTGGGTGGGGCTTCGCGGCGCCGTGCCGATCGTGTTCGCCACCTATCCGCTGATCGCCGGGGTCGACAAAGCCGGGATGATCTTCAACATCGTCTTTTTCATCTCCCTGACCTCCATACTGGTGCAGGGGACTACTCTGCCCCTGTTCGCCAAATGGCTGAAAGTGTCGGAACCCGAGGAGAAGATGATCGGGCAGAAGCCGGAGATCGACCCGTCGGAAGTCTCAGACCTGATCGAGATCCGGGTGGCCGAAGGGAACGCCTACGTGGGGCGCCCCGTGTCCGATGCGCCGTTCCCGGACGGGGCACGGATCACCCTGCTCCGGCGCGGCGACGACCACATCATCGTCACGGGGTCCACCGTGCTGGAGGCCGGCGACAGGCTTATCGTCGCCAGCCAGAACCGCGACGACGCCCAAACGGTGTACGACCTGTTCGCCACCACCGACGGCGAAAGCTGAAATTATCCTTATCTTTATTCCGGTGCGGATTGGGTTCGTTCGAAAATTTGTTTACATTTGTAGCTGTTTTTGAAACGTAAAAAAGACCCTATTAAAACATGAAAAGAGTTTTAGTTGCAACGAGCGGCGGTGACTGCCCCGGCTTGAATGCAGTAATCCGCGGCGTGGTCAAACGCGCGGCGCAGGAGGGGGACTGGGAAGTGCTTGGGAGTATCCAGGCCTATAACGGTATCCTTTGGGAACCCACCGAAGTCAAAATTCTCGATGAAGCGGCCGTAGCCGGGATCCACTATCGCGGCGGTACCATTATAGAAACCACCAACAAAGGGGGCCCCTTCGCATGGCCCGTTTATAACAAACACCTCGGCCAGTGGGAATACGTCGACCGCTCGGACGAAATGATCCGCAAACTCCAGTACATGGGCGTCGAAGCGGTTATTTCCATCGGGGGAGACGGCTCGCAGCGCATCTCGCAGCAGCTCCAGAGCCAGGGGCTCGATATCGTAGGGGTGCCGAAGACCATCGACAATGACCTTTCGGCAACGGACTTCACCTTCGGTTTCCAGACCGCCGTGCAGATCGCTACCGATGCTGTGGATAAATTGGTCACCACTGCGGCATCGCATAACCGTACCTTCATCCTGGAGGTGATGGGACGCAACACCGGTTGGATCGCGCTCCACGCGGCTATCGCGGGGGGGGCTGATGTCTGCCTGATTCCGGAGATTCCGTACGACATCAACGTCGTGCTCGACAAACTGAAAAAACGCTATAACTCCAAGAACCGCGGTTCGGCGATTATCGTCGTTGCCGAAGGGGCATTGCCCAAAGACGGGACCGTGCACGCTGCGGCGGCCACTGAAGTGGGATATGAAAATGTCCGTTTGGGGGGGATCGCTTACGACCTGAGCCGCCAGCTGAAAGCTGCGGGCTTCGAGCCGGATATCCGCGAAACGGTGCTGGGACACATCCAGCGCGGTGGGGTGCCGATCGCTTACGACCGCGTGCTGGCTACCCAGTTCGGGGTGAAAGCGTTCGAGTACGTGCTGGAGGGCAAGTTCGGGCACATGGTATCTTACCGCCATCCGGACATCATCGCCGTGCCGTTCGAAGAAGCTATCGGCCAGTGCAACTATGTTACTCCGAACAGCGACATCGTACAGGCTGCCCGCGGAACCGGGATCAGCTTCGGCGACTAAATTTTGCTTTGAATTTTTATCAGCCCCGCTTTCATTATTATCTATGAAAACGGGGCTTTTCTTTTGCCATTCCCGGGAAAAACCGTAAATTTGGGTATTATGAAAACACGCCGCTACTCTCTCTTTCTGGGCCTTCTGTGTATTTTCGGTACCCTCCGGAGCCATGCCCAACAAATTATCGAAACGGAACCTTTGGCCCCGTTCACCGCGCTGAATACCAGCGGGCCGATCAAGATCGAGCTGATCCCAGCCGAAGAGAACCGGATGCAGGTCATGCTCTGGGGCATCGACTCCAAAGGCATAAGTTGGCGGATCAAGGATAATGCACTGACTGTTACCACACGGAAAGGACTCGTCAACAAACGGGCCTATGCCGACATCAAGCTCTATTACAAAGAGTTGAACCGCATCGTCATCGCGGGCGGCGAAGTGACCGCCAAAGACCCGATCCTGTGCGCGAGCCTCTACCTAGAAGCGGAAAGTTCGGTCGGGAAAATGGACCTGGTTGCGGAATGCAACGACCTGACCATCCATACCAGCGGCGATAACTCCGTCAAAGTCAGCGGCACGGCGGAATACGCCACCTACCGGGCCAAACTGGGGAGCCGCATCGAATGCCTCGAACTGTCGGCGGGCAACGTGAACGCCTCCGCTTCGGGTAAGTCGGAAATACAGCTTCGGGTCAATGAGCAGCTCGATGCGCGGGCTGTGACGGGGGCCAATATCTTCTTCGTCGGCGAACCGGTGACCCTCAATATCAAGAAATCGACCCTCGGCGGCGTCGAATCCGTCAACGAGCTCTAAACCGAGCATGCTTGTCAAGACATACAGCAGTACCGTGGAAGGGATCGACGCCCGGACCATCACCGTCGAGGTCAACCTCTCGCCGGGAATCCGGTTCCTGGTCGTGGGCCTGCCCGACAACGCCATCAGGGAGAGCCAGCAGCGCATTACCGCGGCATTCGCCAACAACAAACTGCACATGCCGGGCTTCAATATCCTGGTGAATATGGCTCCGGCGGATATGCGGAAAGTTGGATCACACTATGACCTGCCCATCGCCGTCGGCATACTGGCCGCTTCTAAGCAGGTCGCGGCGGAACCGATGCTGGGCAAATATATCCTGATCGGCGAACTCTCGCTGGACGGGACCCTGTTGCCAGTCAAAGGGGCGCTCCCCATTGCCATTCAGGCGTGGAAAGAGGGATTCGAAGGCATCGTCCTGCCGTCGGCGAATGCGCGGGAAGCGGCTGTCGTACAGAACCTCAAGGTCTATGGAGCGGATAATCTGATGCAGGTTGTCGCCTTGCTGAACGGCGTGTCGGAGATAGCACCGACCACGATCGACACGCGCGAGGAATATTTTTCCAAAGTGGCCGATTTCGACATCGACTTCCGGGACGTCAAAGGACAGGGAGAGGTCAAAAGGGCGCTTGAGATTGCGGCGGCAGGGGGACACAACGTGCTGATGATCGGGCCTCCGGGGGCGGGGAAAAGCATGCTGGCCAAACGTATGCCCACCATTACGCCGCCCATGACACTGGCCGAGGCTTTGGAAACCACCAAGATACACTCGGTTGCCGGAAAACTCTCCGCAACGGATCAAGGGGGACTTCTTACCGCCCGGCCTTTCCGGGCACCACACCATATCACCTCCGAAGTGGCCTTGGTCGGGGGGAGCGTGCCGCCCCAGCCGGGCGAAATATCGCTGGCCCACAACGGGATACTCTTCCTCGACGAGCTGCCGGAATTCAACCGACGGACACTCGAAGTGCTGCGGCAGCCGCTCGACGAAAAGCGGATCACCATATCTCGGGCGAAGTACAGCGTGGAATATCCCGCCAATTTTATGCTGATCGCCGCGATGAACCCCTGTCCGTGCGGCTACCGCACCCATCCGGAAAAGACCTGCACCTGCACGCCGGCGGCCCAGTCGAAATATATGAACAAAATCTCCGGCCCGCTGATGGACCGGATCGACATACAGGTCGAGGTCATTCCCGTAGCGGTGGAAAGCATGACCCGTCGGATGCGCGAAGGAGAGACCAGCGCGCAGATCCGGGAACGGGTTATCGCGGCGAGGGAAAGGCAAAACAGACGGATGCAAAGGGACGGATATACACATACCCACTGCAACGCCATGCTCACGCCGGAGCAGATGGAACGCTACTGCCGGCTCGACGACGAAAGCATCGAACTGGTACAGCACGCCATGTCGACGATGGGGCTGTCGGGAAGGGCGTACGACCGGATCCTGAAGGTCGCGCGGACGATTGCCGATCTGGCGGGGAGTGAAGAGATAGGGGTGGATCATATCGCCGAAGCCATACAATACCGGAGCCTGGATTGTAACCACCTGACCGATAACTAATTCCACAAGGCCTAATGGCACGCTTCACCCGGGCCAACACCCCTCTGCTCGAACCGGTAATCGCCCTGATCGCGGGCATCCTCTCTTTCGCGATTCCGGACAAGCCTGCGGATTACCGGGTTCTTTGCCTGGTTCTCAGCCCTTTCCTGCTCGCTGCCATATGTATCAAGTGTCTGTTTTACAACCGGATATCATCGTGGAGGCGAATATTCATTTGGGGCTTTTTCTTCTGTTTGGGAGTTACCTTAACGGCACTGAACAGGATCGATCCGTCAGCCGCCAACGCCCACCATGGCGAAAGGCTCACTTTTCTGGGACGGGTGGAGAGCTTCCCGCAAACCAAAGGACGTTGGAACCGGACTGAAGCCACCCTGTTCTGCTATGCCGACACCATAAGTAACGAGTGGGTACCTCTCGACGACCTGAAAGTCCGGTTCTATACGGACACCTCGGCACAGAATCCCGGATTGCAGATCGGCGACATCATCCGTTTCCGGGGCCGGATCTATGCAGCAGACTCGAACGGCTATGACCTTTATATGCGCCGGACACGGGGGATCACAGCCCGCTGCTTCGCCTGGCAAGTATTCCGGATCGACAGCGACACGACTTTCCGGACGCGTACCGAACTGTTTCGCAACCATTTGGGGAACAAACTATTATCCGAAGACCCGGACGATGCGGGGGATCTTATGCAGGCTTTGGCGATCGGGAACCAATCCGGCATCGACCCGGAATTGCGGGACAGCTATTCCCGTACCGGCACCGCGCACCTGCTCTCGGTCTCCGGGCTGCATGTCGGCATTATCTTTATGATCCTCAATCTCTTATTCGGCTGGATGAGGTTGATCCGGCGAGGCTATATCGCCCTCGGAATCCTCGTGATCGTCTCCCTGTGCGGATATGCCGTACTCACCGGATTGTCCCCCTCCGTCATCCGGGCCGTCCTGATGTTCTCACTGCTGCAAGTAGGCTTGATGTTGTCACGCTATACCAACAGTTTCAATACGTTATGCGCCGCGGCCTTATTGATGTTGCTGTGGAATCCCTACTACGTTTACCACATAGGATTCCAGCTCTCGTTCGCCGCTATGGTGGGGATTATCACGCTTTACCAACCGCTGGCCCGGCTATGGATGCCCCAGCATTCGGTATTCCGATGGCTCTGGTCGCTGACCCTGATCGGCGTGACCGCCCAGATCGGGACATTTCCGCTGGTCATGTACCATTTCGGACAACTGCAAATCGCCGGTTTACTGCTGAATCCGCTGATCTGGTTCACCGTTCCCCTCATTATCGGCGGGTCGCTGCTCTATCTCGCCAGCGATTGGCAGTGGGTATTCGAAGGAACGCATCGGATCGCCGACTGGCAGAACACCATTATCGGCTGGACGGGCAGCCACCCGTGGATCGCGGTGACCGGGATACGGATGTCGTGGTGGAGTTGCGCCGCGATCTACCTGATAATCATCATCCTGATTGTCTGGATCAACCGCAACGGCGCTGCGAAGACCCGCTCTTATTTCCGGCGTTCGGTAGATGCCCGGGCTTTGGATAGGCGCGAAGCGAAATGATGCGAATCCCCCCACGCGTTCTCCAGCGCCACGTTGAATCCCCGTAAATCCATGTCCTGCAACGGCTTGTTATCATACAACTTGTAATTCCCTCTCACCGCCGCCGGCGTCAGGTTCGGCATCATCACATTCGCCCCGGCTGCAATCCCCAATTCACGGCCCCGCGGATGCAACGCATGCAGCGCCGTCGTCGAAGCGATATTGATGTCCGGCATCAACAATCGAAGCAAAGCGATCATCCGCAAAGCCAACTGCAAACGCTCGTCTCGCGTGAATATGGACCGCACGCCGGACAACGGTGTGCCCGGGTATTCGATATACGGCCCCATGCCGCACATGTCGATATCCAAAGTCTTGAAGAACAGCAGGTCGTCGGCCAGGTTCCCGACCGTTTGGTACGGTAGGCCGATCATCACGCCCGTCCCCACCTGATACCCCTCTTCTTTCAGGAAGCCGAGGCAATCCAACCTCTTTTTCTGGCTATGATCCGCCGGATGGATTTTCGCATAGAGTTTCGGCGACGAAGCCTCGATTCTTAATAAATACCGGTGCGCCCCGGCCCGGAACCACCGCCTGTAAACCTCACGTTCCTGCTCGCCCAACGAAAGCGTTATGCCCAATTCATTATTCGACAGGGACTTAATCTGCCGAACCAATAACTCGATCCGATCCGTAAAAGCATCGTCCGTCCGCTCCCCGGCCTGAATGACCACCGAACCGTACCCCGATCTCCAGGCATATTCCGTCGCCGCAAGTACCTGTTCATCTGTCAGTTCATACCTGTCCACCCCTTTATTCCCACTCCGGATACCGCAATAGAGGCAATTCTTGCGGCAGCGGTTCGACAGCTCGATCAAACCGCGCAGGTACACCTTGTCCCCGACCGTCCGGTTCCGTACCTCCACGGCCTCGGCGAACAGCTCCCGATCCGTCGCCAGATCCCCCAACGGCGCACCCAAAATCGTTATCAGCTCCTCCCTGTCCATCATAAAACCGTTTCATCCACCTGTCCGGCAATCGCCCGGTTATCCTCCAAGGCCCTGACAAACTGGTCGTTGGTCAGGCTATCCATCCCGATCTCCGTCCCCGACACGTAGGCCGGCACCACATAATACCGTTTTCGTCCCCCTTCGGTCGGCAGCCACACCCAATGGGGCAGGCTCTCGATCCGCGGACGTTTCGAAAAGGAGAGCGTCACCCGGACGCTAAACCCCCCGTCCTCGTACCGGTTCCGTTGATTCGAAACGAAATTCCCCAACGACCAGACCACCCGCTCCGACGTATCCACCGATTGGGCCACATGGGGATGCGAGCCGATGACCGCATCGACTCCCTGCCTGCGGCACCAGGCCGCCAGCCGCCGCTGCTCCCCGTTCGGCTGTCGTCGGTACTCCTCCCCCCAATGCACGAACAAGACGATATGGGTCGCCGAATCACGCCGCGCCGCACGTATCTCCTCCGCCATCCGAATCGTATCGATCAAATGCACAACCGTCCCCTTCGGGATCGGCAGGCCGTTCGTTCCATACGTGGCGTTCAACAGAGCCACTCTGTAATTATTTTTTCTTAGTATCAGCGGTTTGCGTGTCGATGCCGAATCGACATACACCCCGGCATATAACAGTCCCAGCGAATCCACCGTCCGCACCGTTGTCCGGATTCCCTGCACACCCCGGTCGCAGCAATGGTTATTGGCCAGCACCGTCACATCGACCCCTGCCGCTTTCAATGCCGCAGCCAACGCTTTCGGCGAGGCGAAACGAGGATAGCCGCTGTACGGCCCATTCTCCGAAAGGGTGGTTTCCAGGTTGACGATGGCAAAATCGGCCTGTTCCCAAAACGGTTTAATATATTGGAAACAAGCCAGATAGTCATACGTGCCATCCGGTTGCAGGGCCGCGGTCACCTGGGGCAGATGCTGCATCACATCCCCCGAAAAGACCAAGGTCAATTCCGGTTGCATTACAACCGAATTCAGCGCTGCACTCTCCCTCCGCATCCGCTGCGACTCAGAACCGGTGCAGCTCCAGCACAATGCGGCCATCAAGAAAACCGGGATTTTAAAAACCATTTCACTAAATTTGTCGATAAAGATACAGCTTTTCCGCCAGCCACCATGCCACCCTACATCGATATACATACCCATCGCCCCGATGCCGGCGCGGTCTCCGTCCTGAACGTCCGATTGCAAAATCCGGACCCGACTTTGCCGGATGGGGAATTTTTCTCGGCCGGCATTCACCCGTGGGATACGGCCGAAGCGCAGGAGAACTGGCTGGACGTCTTCGAATCCAGCCATTCCGGATTGCTGGCGATCGGAGAAACAGGGCTCGACCTGAGGCCGGCGTACCCCTCCTATGGCATCCAGCTAAAGTGGTTCGAGCGACAGATCGCTATGGCCGATCGGTTAGGCAAACCATTGATTATCCACAATGTACATGCGACGGACAAAGTCATGGCCAGCCTTTTCAGGCATTCGACAGTTCCGGCTATCCTGCACGGTTTCACGGGGAGTCCGGAGCTTCTCCGGCAGTGGCTCCAACAATGTCCCGAAATCCGGTTTTCATTCGGGCCGGCCCTCCTGCATTCTCCAAAGAC
>JAJBVQ010000111.1 GCA_020859745.1 Rikenellaceae bacterium | reverse complement strand
GTATGGAAACAAACAAATAAAAATCGTACCTTTGTCCTTTAAATCTAAACAACAACAAACAACGACATACGGCAGTGAAAAAAATCAAAGGAGCCCTTATTTCCGTCTTCTACAAAGACGGTTTGGCAGAGATCGTTAAAGAACTTGATAAACACGGAGTTAAGATATATTCGACCGGCGGCACCCAGACCTTTATCGAGGGTCTCGGCGTCAAGGCCCATGCCGTCGAGGACTTGACCGGCTATCCGTCGATCCTCGGGGGACGCGTGAAGACCTTGCATCCCAAGGTATTCGGGGGGATTCTGAATCGCCGCGACAACGAAGGCGATCAGAAACAGATCGCCGAATACGAGATTCCGGAGATCGACCTGGTGATCGTGGATCTCTACCCGTTCGAGCAGACCGTGGCCGACCCGGAGGCTACCGAACAGCAGATCATTGAGAAGATCGACATCGGCGGGATCTCGCTGATCCGCGCCGCCGCCAAGAACTTCAAGGACGTGGCCATTGTACCGTCTGTGGCGCAGTACGGGTATATCCTCGACCTGATTACCAAACAGGACGGGGCTACGACTTTGGAGCAGCGGAGGCACTTGGCCGCCGAGGCGTTCAACGTCAGCTCGAACTACGACACCGCGATCTTCAACTACTTCAACCGGACGGAGAATATTCCGGCCTTCAAGCAGAGTTTTACGGAAAGCAAGGCGACGCACCTGCGCTACGGGGAGAACCCGCACCAGGCGGCGACCTATTTCGGGGACCTCTCCGCGCAGTTCGAGCAGCTGCACGGGAAAGAGATTTCCTACAATAATATGCTGGATATGGACGCCGCGGTGAACCTGATTGCCGAGTTCGGCGATGCCCGAAACAGCGAGCCGGCGTTCGTGATTATGAAACACAACAACGCCTGCGGGGTGGCCGTGCGGCCGACGCTGGTGGAGGCGTGGAAAGATGCGTTGGCGGGGGATCCCGTGTCGGCGTTCGGGGGCGTGCTTATCACCAACCGGGTTGTGGACAAGGCTACCGCCGAGAAGATCAATGAAATCTTTTTCGAGGTCATTATGGCTCCGGGATATGATGATGATGCCTTGGCTATACTCGAAACCAAAAAGAACCGCATTATCCTCAAGACCAAAGGGGACGCTTCCGTGCGGAGCGGCAAGCAGTTCCGGTCGCTTCTGGGCGGCGTGGCCGTACAGGAGCGGGATGCCAAAGTAGGGGGACAGGATTCCGAGGCCAAACCGGTTACGAACAAAACCGTTACCGATGCCGAGCTGAAAGATCTGGTTTTTGCCAACAAGATCGTCAAACACTCCAAGTCGAACGCCATCGTGCTGGCCAAGGACGGGATGCTGCTGGCCAGCGGGATCGGCCAGACTTCGCGGGTCGATGCTTTGAAACAGGCCATTGCCAAGGCCAAGTCGTTCGGCTTCGATTTGCGGGGGGCGGTTTTGGCGTCGGACGCCTTCTTCCCGTTCGCCGACTGCGCCGAGATCGCGCACAAGGAGGGGATCGACACGATTATCCAGCCGGGAGGCTCCGTGCGCGACCAGGACACCATCGACTATTGCAACGCCAACGGCATGGCCATGGTCTTCACCGGCTTGCGCCACTTCAAACACTAAACAGCCATGGGACTCTTTTCATTCCTTACGCAGGAGCTGGCCATGGACCTCGGTACGGCCAACACCATCATCATCTACAACGACAAGATCGTGGTGGACGAGCCGTCGATCGTGGCCGTGGACCAACACGCCAACCGGCTGGTGGCCATCGGCAACCAGGCCCGGCAGATGCACGGGAAAACCCACCAGGATATCAAGACCATCCGCCCGCTCAGGGACGGGGTGATCGCCGACTTCACCGCTGCGGAACTGATGATCCGCGGCATGATCAAGATGATCAAGTCCCGCAACAAAATGTTTTCACCCTCTTTGAGGATGGTGATCTGTATTCCGTCCGGTTCGACCAATGTGGAGATCCGCGCCGTGCGGGATTCGGCCGAGCATGCCGGGGGGCGGGAGGTTTATATGATCTATGAACCGATGGCCGCCGCTTTGGGGATGGGGCTGGCCGAGGAGCCGCCGGACGGACCCATGGCGGTGCCCACCGGGTGCGGCCCCGCCGAGGTGGCCGTTATTTCGTTGGGGGGGATCGTCTGCAACGAGTCGATCAATGTGGCCGGGGATGTTTTCACCGAGGATATCCAGACCTACATGCGCCAGCAGCACAATATCAAGATCGGGGAGCGAACTGCCGAGGAGATCAAGATCGCCGTGGGGGCGGCGATCGACAACCTCGACAATCCGCCGGACGACCATATCGTCCGCGGACCGAACATCATCACCTCGCTGCCGCTGGAGATACCGGTGTCTTATAAGGAGGTGGCCCACGCGCTGGACAAGTCGCTGATGAAGGTCGATGCCGCCATTATGAAAGTGCTGGAGAAGATTCCGCCGGAACTTTATTCGGACATCGTCAAGAACGGCATCTACCTGGCCGGGGGCGGGGCTTTGCTGCGCGGGCTGGACAAACGGCTGTTCCAGAAGACCAGGATTCCGTTCCACGTGTCGGAAGACCCGCTTCGCGCGGTGGCTCGCGGGACGGGGATCGCCCTGAAGAATATCGGACGCTTCTCCTTCCTGATGCGGTAGGACGTTTCAGGCGATACCTGTTATACGATGCGCAGCATCTCCGCGGTCGTCGAAAAATCGTTGTTATTGCGACTCGCAGGGTTGGTTAGCCCGGAGCCACCCTAGGCGCAGGGCTGCAACCTGCGGTTTTGCCCAACGCTGGCTCCGGGCTAAACTCGAACGAAGAGTTGTTAATTATATTCCCGCCCGAGCTGCGGCCCCCGGCTCGCTGCGCTCGCCGCAGTTCCTAAAGGGCAGTGCGGTACAGTGATAAAACCGTACGGTTAAAATTAAGTTTCCGCGTCAGCGGTCAGCCCGCAGCCACCCCGGGCGGAGGGCTGCAACTCGCGTAGCTCGTTTGCGCCTCCGCTGGCTGCGGGACGAACAAAACATGCTAGATAACCGTATGATTTTGTGACATGATCTCCCTATGTCAGCCCGGAGCCACCCCCGGCGCAGGGCTGCAACATAGGGTAGTTACAGCCCGGCTGGAGTGCCCAGCGGCACCGCAGGCTCCGAGTTGAATTATTAACCGTAGGATTTTCTTTTCGGCCTGACAGCCGTCTCCGGGCTTCAGCCGTTGTAAAAAATGTAGCGGGCGTCTGCACATGACTGAAAAAGGGAAGCGGTTGCCGGCGAAAAGGACTGCGGAACGTGCCGGTACAGGGCGGATCGTTACAGCCGGTCGGACAGACGGCGGCAGCGCCCCCTGTCCGGGCCTTTAGTTAAAAACCAACCGAGTTGCTGAAGTTATTATTATTCCTCAAGCGGATCCACTACGTGCTCCTGTTTATCGCCCTCGAAGCGATAGCCATCAGTGTGTTCCTGCACGGCAACGTCTACCAGAAAGCCCGGATCGCCGGGGCCTCGAACCGGTTGGTCAGCGGCATCTACGACAAGATCGCCGACGTCAGCGGCTACTTCGGCCTGCGCAGCGAGAACGAGCGTCTGGTGGAGGAGATCGCCCGGCTCCGGAGCCGGATGAGCGCCCACCTGCACGCCGACACCCTCTTTTCCCGCACCGACAGCGTGCCCGGACTGCAATACTACCAGTACCAGCCCGCCCGCGTGATCCGCAACAGCATCAGCAAACGGGAGAACTACATCACCATCGACCGCGGCACCCTCGACGGCATCGAGCCTGAGATGGCCCTCATCACCGACGACGGTATCGTCGGGTACGTCGTCAACTGTTCCGAACACTTCTCCGTCGCCGTGTCCATACTCAACGCCAAGGAATTCCGCACCAGCGGGTGCATCAAAGGGAGCGACTTCGCCGGATCCATCTACTGGGACGGCCTGAGCCACCGCGAAGTGATCCTCGACGAGATCCCCAAATACGCCGACATGCAAGTCGGCGACACCGTCGTGACCACCAACTACTCCTACATCTTCCCGCCCGACCAGCCCATCGGCACCGTCGGGAGTTTCGAGATGGTCAACGGCACCTTCTATAAAGTGCGCGTCAAACTCTTTGCCGACCTGGCCCGGATCCGGTACGTTTATGCCGTGCGGTATCTCGAACAGGAAGAGCGCCGCGCGTTGGAGGCCACCGTCGGGAACGCCGAGATCGGCCAGCAGCAGGAAGGAGGCCGCCCGTGATCCGATTCCTCGAATACGCCGCCATTTTCCTGCTCCTGCTCGTGTTGCAGGAGTTCGTCTTCGACAACATCAACCTCGGCGGAGTGGTGAACCCCTACATATACATTATGTTCATCATTCTGCTGCCGCTCGACATGCCCGGTTGGATGCTGCTCATGCTCGGGTTCGGGACCGGGGCCGCCGTCGATTTCATGTCCGGCACCGCCGGGCTCCAGACCATCGCCTCCACCTGGCTCGCTTTCGTGCGGCCGACCGTTGTGGGGCTGCTGCTCGGCAAAGACCTCGTTTACGAAGGCGGAATACCCACCGCCGGAAGGGTGGGTACCGGACGGTTTTTGCGTTACCTCGCCGTGATGGTGCTGCTGTTCGACATTCCCTTCTTCATCCTCGAAGACCTCTCCGGCAGCGCGTGGGTCATTACCCTGCGGATCGTGCTCAGCTCGGCGTTCAGTGTCGGGATCATATATTTCCTGCACCTGCCTTTCGTGCACACGCAGCTGAAAGTGTAGGGGAAGCCCGTTGTCGTTTGTCCGGTTCTTTAGGGTAATTGCGGTTCTATCGGTGTGCCCGAAGGCACCGCATGCCAAACCCAAAAAGCGAATGGCGCGGCCTGCACCCGAGAGGGAAGCAGCTCTGTTCCCGCGTCAGCGGTCAGGCCGGAGCCACCCCGGGCGGAGGGCCGCAATAAATTGCCGCCCCCTCCGCTGGCTTCGGTCCGAACCCAAGAGAGCGAATTGCATGGTTTCCGCGCCAGCGGCGGGCGCCCCGGAGGGGGGCGGGGCGCCCGGGAACAAGAGAACGAAAAGTTGAGTTTCCGCGTCAGCGGTCGGCCCGCATCCCCCGGTGCGGAGGGCCGCAACACTCGCTTTCGCTCCTTTGGGCCTCCGCTGGCTGCTGCCCGAGGCTGGGAGAGCGAGTAGCGCGTTCCGGTAAGGAACGCCGGGCGCCCCCGGGGGGGCAGGGGCGCCCAAAAACGAAAGAGCAAGCAATGCGTTCCGGTAAGAAACGCTGGCCCGCGCGACCTTGCGGTCGCAGACGCGTCAGTAGTGAACGCCCCGAGGGGGCGTATACGGCTCGAACAGGGTAGTTACAGCCGGTAAAACAGCCAACGGCTGCGCGTCAGCGGTGAGCCGCGCCCAAGCCGCTTTGCCGCTTCGGGGGGGCGATATTGTAGTACAGCTAACGGCTGCGCGGCAGCAGTCAGGCCGCAGGTGCCGCTCGGCACTCGAACCGGGAGTATACTTCGCCTAAGGCGGAGGGCTGAACTCGCGAAGCTCGTTTGTCCTCCGCAGGCTGCGGACGAATAGAGTTGTATTCCCGCGCCAGCGGCGGCCTCAGCGCCGGGCAGCGAAGCTGCCGGGGGGCGGCGCGAGGCCGAACCCGAGAGTGAATAGCGCGCTCCGAGGGGGCAGGTCGGCCCGAATAGGGTAATGGCAGACCATTAAGACAGCCACCGTCTGCCGCGCCGAAAACAAAAACGCCGGACTTTTGGCCGCCAGAGCCATCGTTGCCCCGGAAGCAATAAGAAGGACAGACAGACCATGAACACCGGATACACCCGTGAAAAGATACTCCAGCTCAGCCTGCTCGTCGTGGTGCTCGTGATAATCGGGCGCCTCTTCTGGTTGCAGGTCATCGACAGCGACTACAAAGACTCCGCCCGCAACAACGCCATGCGGTACATGGTGCAATACCCACCGCGCGGGGAAGTTTACGACCGCAACGGCGAATTTCTCGTCCAGAGCACCGAATCCTACGACCTGATGGTCATTCCCCGCGACGTCGAACCCTTCGACACCGCATACCTCGCCTCCACCCTCGGCGTCACCGTGCCCGACATCCGCAAAGCGCTCGACAAAGCCGAAAAATACTCCAAGCGGCGGCCATCCATGATCTTCAAGCAGCTGCCCAAAGAGGTCAAACTCAAACTCGACGAGCGGCACCTGGTCGGCTTCTACACCCAGTATCGCACCTCCCGGACCTACCCCCGGAAAATCGCCGGGAACCTCCTGGGGTATATCAACGAAGTCGATGAAGCCACTATCAAACGCGACCCCTACTACCGCATGGGCGACTACATCGGCAAGAGCGGCATCGAGAAATCCTACGAAGAGTACCTGCGCGGCACCAAAGGCGTGAAAGTCGAACTCGTCGACGTCCACGGCATGCCCCAAGGCTCCTATGCCGAGGGGCGGTACGATACATTGCCCGTGCCCGGGCAGGCCATCACCTGCACCATCGACGCCGGCCTGCAACAGCTCGCCGAAGAGCTGCTCGAAGGCAAAGTCGGTTCCGTCGTGGCCATCGAGCCCGCCACCGGCGAGATCCTCGTGATGGCCAGTTCCCCCTCCTACGACCCCGACAAACTCGTCGGGCGGGACCTGGGGAACAACTACATGGAGCTGCTGCGGAATCCCCGGCACCCCCTTTTCAACCGCGCCGTGATGTCCCGCTACCCCCCCGGATCGACCTTCAAAGTCGTCAACGGCCTGATCGGGCTTCAGGAAGGAGTCGCCAAGCCCTCCGACCTGCACCCCTGCCACGGCGGGTACACCATCGGTCGCGGCGTCAAGTGCCACAACCACTTCTCGCCCCTGAACCTCATCCAGGCCACCGCCAACTCCTGCAACGCCTACTTCTGCTACGTGTTCCGCGACATCGTCGATAACCGCGCCTACGGCGGCATCACCAAAGGCGGCTTCGACAAATGGTACGAATACGTGCGGAGCTTCGGCTTCGGGCGCAAACTGGAGTCCGACTTCTGGGACGAACTTTCCGGCTACGTGCCCACCTCCGAATATTACGGCCGCCGTTACCGCGGCAGCTGGAACTCCCTGACCGTCCTCTCGCTGGCCATCGGGCAGGGCGAATTGGGCGTGACCCCGTTGCAGGTGGCCAACCTCGGGGCCACCATCGCCAACCGGGGATACTACTACATTCCACATGTAGTCAAGAAGATCGCCGGCCGCGACTCCATCGACGCCCGGTTCTACGAGAAACACTACACCAAAGTCGACCCCAAACACTTCGACCCCATCGTCGAAGGGATGTACGAAGCCGTTAACGTGGCCGGTACCGCGACCCGTTTCGCCGTGCCCGGCCTCGACATCTGCGGCAAGACCGGCACCGCCCAGAACCCCTCCGGGGCCGACCACTCCACCTTCCTCTGCTTCGCGCCGCGCAACAATCCCAAGATCGTCGTCTCGGTCTACGTCGAGCACGGCCGCTGGGGGGCCACCGCCGCCGCGCCCATCGCCAGCCTGCTGGTGGAACAATACCTGACCGACACCATCCGGCGTCCAGACATGGTGCGCCAGATCAAAGAGATGAACATAGCCTATCCGATGTATGACAAACGAGGCAAATAAACTCGCCGCAGGTGCCGGCGCCGGGGGCCGCCTGTTCGCCTCCGACATAGACTGGTGGACCGTCGGGATCTACGTCCTGATGGTCTTTTTCGGGTGGATGAACATCTACGCCGCCGTCTTCAACGAAGAGCAGGCCGGCATCTTCGACCTCACCCAGCGCTACGGCATGCAGATGCTCTGGATCGGCATCAGCTTCTTCATCGCCGTGTCGATCCTGCTGATCGACGGGAAATACTGGCACATGCTCGCCTATCCCTTCTACTTCGCGATGCTCGCCGTGATGCTCTTCGTGCTGCTCTTCGGGCAGGAGGTCAACGGCGCTCGCGCGTGGCTCGTTTTCGGGCCCGTCAAGATACAGCCCGCCGAGTTCATGAAATTCGTCACCGCGCTGGCCCTGGCCCGGTATATGAGCGCCTACAACTTCAACCTCAGGTCGGGGAAAGCGCTCTACTATATCGGGCTGATTATCGGCATTCCCGTGCTGCTGATCCTCGCCCAGAACGACACCGGTTCCGCCATGGTCTTCGCCGCCTTCTTCCTGATGCTTTATCGCGAAGGGTTCGGTTCCGCCTTGTACGTGGTAGCGCTGATGCTGATCTTCCTGTTCATCATCTCCTTTTTGCTCGAACCCCTGCCGATCCTGTTCATCGTCCTGCTGCTGTGCCTGCTGGCGCAGGGAATCGCCAACCGGAACTGGCGCGACACCGGGCGCTACCTGGCTCTGGTGCTGTTGCTGGGGATCGCCGTTTTCGTGCTGCTCCCTTTGGTCGGGGTGCGCGTTAACTTATACCACGCCATGCTGGCCGGGGTGGCGTTGTCAGTGCCGTGGCTGGTGCGGTACGCCGTGCGGCGGCATCTGCCCAACCTGTGGCAGTTCGCCCTGCTGTTCGCCGGGGCCGTGCTGTTCACCGGCGTGGTCGATTACGTCTTCGACAACGTGCTCCAGATCCACCAGCAGAAACGCATCCTCGACCTGCTGGGCATCGAGAACGACCCCCACGGGTGGAGTTACAATGTCATCCAGTCCAAGATCGCCATCGGCTCCGGCGGTTTCCTCGGCAAAGGGTTCCTCGGTGGCACCCAGACCCGTTTCAGCTTCGTGCCTGAGCAGAGTACCGACTTCATTTTCTGCACCGTGGGCGAGGAATGGGGCTTTGTCGGGACGCTGGGTGTGGTGGTGCTTTTCCTGTTCCTGATTCTGCGGCTGATGCGGATGGGCGAGCGGCAGAAAGAGCCGTTCGGGCGGATCTATTGTTACAGCGTCGCCGCCATCTTCTTCATGCACTTCGCCATCAATATCGGGATGACCATTGGATTGTTTCCGGTGGTGGGGATTCCGTTGCCCTTCTTCAGCTACGGCGGTTCCAGTTTGATGGCCTTTACGATTTTGCTGTTCGTCGCCATCCGGCTCGACGCCTCGCAGTACGACGAGAGCGCCCGGAAACTGCTTTGACGGGGAGTGCGTTGAGACTCTTCGTCAGCGGGTCAGGCCGCAGCCACCCCGGGCGAAGGCCAGCTGTCGCAGTCCCCGCTGGCTGCGGCGGGGAAAAAGTTCCCGCGGCAGCGGACAGGCCGGAGCTTCGCCCCGCGAAGGCCTGCAATAAGGCGCCCAAAGCGCCTCGATTGCATACCTCCGCAAGCTCCGGCTTGAACTCCGTAAAGACAACAGACCAGGAAGCGGTGCCTCCGGACACTCCGACCGGGCTGTAATTACCTTACCCGGGGGACCTGCGTTCCTGCGTGGTGGCGTCAAATCTGGCGTTGCAAACCTCGATAAGAGACGCAACACGTCCGATGCTGCGAATCGCAGGAATAGATAAAAACAGTCTCCGCGATTACAGCGCGTATAACAGCCGCGTCACCTGTCAGCCGCACGGTGAAACAGCATACGATCGCCGAAAAAGTATTATCTTTACCTCTGCTAAACGTCAGAGATGTCACAACCCCGGATCCATAAAGACTCCATTTGCGCCGTCGTCGGGTACGGCAGCTGGGCCACCGCCATCGTCAAGATACTTTTGGAAAACGGCTCCACCGTTCGCTGGCACGTCCGCAATCCCGATGTGAAGGCACACCTGTCCTTGCACCGCACCAACCCCAAATACCTCAGCCAGGTACACTTCTTCACCGACCGGCTCACCGTCACTGACGACATACGCTCCGCCGTGCGGGATTCCGACGTTATTATCTTCGCCGTGCCTTCCGCCTTCCTCGGACTTACATTGGAGCCTCTCGATAAACGCGCGCTGGACGGGAAATTCATCGTCTCCGCCATCAAAGGGATCGTTCCCGACGGGTACCTGACCGTCGCCGAGTGGTTCAACCGGCGGTACGGCGTGCCCTTCGACCGCATCGGGATCGTCACCGGGCCTTGCCATGCCGAGGAGGTGGCCCTCGAACGCCTGTCCTATTTGACCATGGTGTGCAAAGACCCCGGGATCGCGGAACAGCTCGGCGCTAAATTCGCCAACGACTACATCCGCGTTACCACCTCAGCCGATATATACGGCGCCGAGTACGCCGCCGTGCTGAAGAATATCTACGCCATCGCCGTGGGGATCGCCCACGGGATCGGATACGGGGATAATTTTTTGGCCGTGCTGATCTCCAACGCCGCATTGGAGATGGAACGCTTCCTGACCGCTACCTTCGCGGCCGAGCGGAACGTCTGCAACTCCGCGTATCTGGGGGACTTGCTTGTCACCTGTTATTCGCAGTTCAGCCGCAACCGCACCTTCGGGGTGATGATCGGGAAAGGGTATTCGGTCAGGAACGCCCAGATGGAGATGAACATGATCGCCGAGGGCTATTATGCCGCCGACTGCATTCACCGGCTGCGCTCGCGGTTCGGGATCGGGATGCCCATCGCCGAGGCCGTCTACCGGATACTCTACGAGCGGAAAAGCCCCGCGGTGGAGCTGAAAAGCATATTGGATCAGTTAAAATAAAAAGGGATTTATACCGTAAATTTCCGCGTTAGCGGTCGTCCCGGAGCCAGCGGAGAGTTAAACGAAGCATCGCGAAGTTTCGCCCCTCCGCCCGGGATGGCTCCGGGACGACCGCTACGCGGGAACCTTTAAAATAGCTGTCAAAATAGAGATTAACTAAAATACACGCATTATGAAAAGTGTGAACGTACGGATCGACAAGATTTTCGCCCCCGCTTCGGCGGTGACCGCCGCCGACATCGACGCGCTCAGGCCCGAGATCGAGCAGGCCAATGAACTGCTTCATTCCGGCAAAGGCAAAGGGAACGACTTCCTCGGGTGGGTCAATCTGCCTTCCTCCATTACCGAGGCACAACTGAGTGAGATTCAGGCCGCCGCAGAGGTGTTGCGCGGAGAGGCCGACATCATTATCGCCATCGGCATCGGCGGCTCATATCTTGGGGCCAAAGCCGTGCTGGAGGCCCTCAGCGGGTCGTTCGACAGCCTCACCGCGCCCAAAAAAGGGGTGAACCCCCGCGTGGTCTTCGCCGGGCAGAATATCAGCGAGGATTATACGTGGGAACTGATGGAGGCCGTGAAAAACTACGACATCGCCACCATCGTCATCTCCAAGTCCGGGACTACGACCGAACCCGCCATCGCGTTCCGGATTATCCGCGACCAGATCGAGAAACGGTACGGCAAGGAGGGGGCCGCGCGGCGTATCGTGGCCGTGACCGACGAGTCCAAAGGGGCGCTGCGGAAACTGGCCGATACCGAAGGGTACAAGACCTTCGTCATTCCGGATAACGTCGGCGGGCGGTACTCCGTGCTGACGCCGGTGGGCCTGCTGCCTTTGGCGGTGGCCGGAGTGGACATCCGCGCGCTGGTGGCCGGGGCCGCAGAGATGGAGAAACTTACCGCGGACGCGCCTTTTGGGGAGAATCCGGCGATGCTGTACGCAGCGGCAAGGACGGCGCTGTATCGTGCGGGCAAGAAGGTCGAGATACTGGCTTCGTACGAACCCAAGTTGCAGAATATCGGCGAGTGGTGGAAACAGCTCTACGGCGAGAGCGAGGGCAAGGAGGGCAAGGGGATCTTCCCGGCATCCGTTACCCTGACCGCCGACCTGCACTCGATGGGGCAGTATATCCAGGAGGGCGAGCGGACGCTGTTCGAGACGGTTATACGCATTGCCGAACCTGCCCACACCTTTAAGATCGAAGCCGACAAGGAGAACCTCGACGGGCTGAACTTCCTGGCCGGGAAGCACATCGGCGAAGTGAACAAAATGGCTATCCTCGGAACCATGCTGGCCCATGTGGACGGCGGGGTGCCGAACATCGCCGTCGAACTCCCGAAGATCGACGCGCATACGATCGGCGCGCTGCTCTATATGTTCGAGAAGGCATGCGGGATCAGCGGTTACGCGCTGGGCGTCAATCCGTTCGACCAGCCGGGGGTGGAGGCTTACAAGAAGAATATGTTCGCCCTGCTCGGCAAGCCGGGTTATGAGAAGGAGGGCGAGGCGTTGCGGGCGAGGCTGTAAGCCGTTCGCGGTTTTCGGTGCGTGCCGGAAGGGGAACATTCCCCTTCCGGCACGCGCATTTTTCCGCTGACGCCTTCCGCATTCGGGATGCCCGTGCCTGCTGCGGCCTCAGCGCCGGGCGGCTTTCAGCCGCTCGGGAGGGAGCGCAAGGCAGAATCCGAGAGAGCGAATTGCGCGTTTCGTGAGGAACGCCGGGCGGACCCGTTGGGTCTTTTGCTGGTGTTTTTTGAGGATTCAAGGGGGCCGGGGCGCCCGAATGGGGTAGTTACAGCCAGCAAGACAGGCAACGCCTGCGCGTCAGCAGTCAGGCCGGATCCACCCCGGGCTTAGGCCTGCAAGCAGTTCACGCTGGCTCCGGTTTAAAAGTTTCTGTGGCAACGGCGGGCCGATGATATGTTTACGGCCGCCGCCAGCGCCTTCGGCGTCCACCCCCAGGCACCAGCCTGAACCTACTAAAGCGGGTAGCCGGGGTCTTTTGCGCCATTCGTCAGAATGGCCGGGCCGCCCCGTGGGGGGCGTGGGCGGCCCGAAAGCGGGCGAATAGCCGGGTTTCCGCGTTAGCGGTCAGGCCGGAGTCAGTGGAGGAAGCCGGCAGTTGCGGGTCGGTCGCCCGGGAGGGATTGCAATCAGGACGCTTGCGGCCTTATTGCGGGCCTCCGCTATTGGCGAAGTAAACTCCCGGATCGAGTGCCGAGCGGCACCGGCCCGCCCGCTGACGCGGGAATGATTTTCGTCCCGGAGCCAGCGGAGGGGCTGTCCGAGTTTGCCGAGGATTGTGCCCCTTCGCCGGGGGTGGCTCCGGGACCCGCGACCTTGCGGTCGCCGGAAGAGTGTAAAGTCTCCGCGTGAGCGTTGAGCCACGCCCAAGCGGCAAAGCGGCTTCGCCCGGAGGCGGCTGCCTGAGTCCGAGAGTACCGGCTAACTCCCCGTGGCACCGGCGGGTTGTCCCGAGGGGGGCGTGGGCGGTCCGAATCGGATAGTTACAGCCTGTAGTACAGACAGGGGCCGGACCGTAACCGCCCATTACCACCATCTCCGGAGGAGAGTTCTCCCATTTTCCGTGCCTTTAAAAAACCGTTTCGTACAATGAAAACCCCGTCCGGAACGTTCAAAATATGCTATCTTTGTAAAATTAAACGCAGACCGCCATGTTTGGAATTTCAGGCTTCGGGCGCAAGCCGCGCCGGTTTGAATATAAACCCCGCCATTGGGATCCTGAGGCCGAGGAGCGCGAAGCCCGCCGCCGCATGATCCTCGGTGAAGACTACGCCGAAGGGGAATACCGCCCCGGCATGTACATCCGCGAAAAGCGGCTGCTCAGGATGCAGGAGCGCGAGCGCCAGCGCGTGCAGCGCAACAAGCGCAACGTGATCCGAACCGTTATCTTCCTCGGCTTCGTGGTGGGCGTGCTCTACCTGATGTTCACCTACTTCGGCAAAGCCTTTTAGCCCGCACCGGGATACTCGTTTAGGGCCGTGTCCCGCGTGACCGGCAAACTTATAGAATAAAGAATCCGTATAGAAGCTACCGTGTCCGCCAACCTGATCCAGATACTGCCCGACAACGTCGCCAACCAGATCGCCGCCGGCGAAGTGGTCCAGCGTCCAGCGTCCATGGTCAAGGAGTTGATGGAGAACGCCGTCGATGCCGGGGCCATGTCCGTCAGCGTCGTGGTGCGCGGCGGGGGCAAGAGCCTCGTGCAGGTGATCGACGACGGGAGCGGCATGGCATCGCAGGACGCCGTTTTGTGCTTCGCCCGGCACGCCACCTCCAAGATCCGGAAATCCGGCGACATCTTCGCCCTGCGCACCTTCGGGTTCCGCGGCGAAGCCCTGGCCTCTATTGCCTCTGTGGCCGAAGTCGAGCTTCGCACCCGCCGCGCCGAAGATGAGGTCGGGACCCTCGTGACCATTGCCGGGGGCACCGGTGCCGATGCCCGGACCGAGAGCGTCAGCTGTCCGAAAGGGACCCAGATCACCGTCCGGAACCTCTTTTTCAACACCCCCGCCCGGCGGAAATTCCTCAAAGCCGACACCACCGAGACCAAACAGGTCATCGCCGAGTTCCAGCGGGTGGCCCTGTGCCATCCCGAGATCGCCTTTACCCTCGTAGCCGATGACAAGACCCTGTTCAACCTCGCTCCGGGGGGCCTCCGGCAGCGCATCGCCGCCATCGTGGGGCGCAAGACCGGCGACAAGCTGCTGGATGTGGATGTGGATACCCCCATCGTCCGGATCGGCGGATACATCGGGCTGCCCGCCACCGCCAAGAAGAGCGGCACCGAGCAGTTCTTTTTCGTCAACGGACGTTACTTCCGCAGCGCCTACCTCCAGAAAGCGGTGGTCAGCGGGTACAGCAAATTGTTGCCGTACGGCTACACCCCCTCCTATTTTATCTACATACAGGTCGATCCCGCCCGGATCGACGTGAACATACACCCTCAGAAGACCGAGATCAAGTTCGAGGACGAGCAGGCCATGTGGCAGATGCTCGCCTCCGCCGTGGCGCGGAGTTTGGGAAAACACAACGTCGTTCCGATGCTCGACTTCGAGAATCCGGTTCCGGGGCTGGAGATACCCGTGTACACCGGTTCCGGTTCTTCCGGCGCTGCCAAAGAGATGCCCGCTCCGCCGCCGGTGTCGGTTCGGGACAACTACAATCCGTTCCGCAGCTACGACCGCAAGGAGTGGGACGTGCCGTCTCCTGCCTCCCGGGCCGTTTCGGGCCGGCCGAAAGCGTTCGACGACCCCGAACAGGCCCCGTTCACCGAGATGATCCCGCCGTCGCTGACCATCCCCGACTTCGTGAGCCGGTCTTCCGGCCCGGCGTCTTTGCTGCCCGGCGAGGAGTCGTACAGCGACTACGAATCGGCTGCGGGGGAGGCCGAACAGGCCGTTCTGCCTATCGACCCTGTTCCTGCCGTGGCGGCGAACGGCGGGGGAACGCGCAGCCTCGTGTTCGGCGGCGGGAAATACATCGTGACCACCACGGCGGACGGCGTGGTGATTATCGACCGGGCGCGGGCGAAACTCCGGATCACCTACGAGGAGTTCCTCAAACGGGTGGAGAACGACTTTTCGGTGGTGGGGCAGCGCGACCTGTTCCCCGAGACCGTCGAGCTGTCGCCTTCGGACCATTTTTTGCTGATGGAGCATACCTCGGAGCTGGCGGCGATGGGTTTCGACCTGCGGGATATGGGGGGATCGACCGTCGTGGTGTACGGCCTTCCCGTCGAGATGGGGAGTGACATTACTCCGGCTGCCGCGGTCGAGGAGTTGTTGGCGCAGATCAAGGAGGAGGGGGCGTCGCTGCGGGACAACCACCGCGAGCGGCTGGCGGCGGCAATGGCGCGGAGCTGTTGCGCCGCCCTGTTCGCCGGGGGCGGGAATAACGGCGCGGCGACCAGCGTCAGCGCTGTCGAGGCGGATGCGCTGGTGCGGCAACTGTTTGCCTGCGAAGAGCCGAACTATACGCCGGACGGGCGGCCGGTGATGACCGTCGTTTCGGCTGCCGAGGCCGCGAAACGGCTGAAAAAATAGGGGATGACGGGGTTCGGTGCATGCTCTGGCCTTGCCCGCTGGCGCGGGAACGGTTTTCGTCCCGGAGCGCGAGGCCGAACCATAAAAAGCGTTTAGCGCGACCCGTCAGGGTCGCCGGACCTGCCGCCAGACGCCTACGGCGTCCGCCCGGTGGCGGCAGCCCGAAGCCGAGAGAACGAATAGCTGAAGTTCCGCGCCAGCGGCAGCCGCGGCGGGCGGCCTTTGGCCGCTCGGGGGATGGGTGCAGGGCCGGACAGGATAGCTACAGTTTATTAGGCGTTCCTGCAGGCATCGCAGGCCGGACTCGCACAGAGCGAGTAGCTGATGTCTTTTGCGCGGTTCGTCAGAACCGCCGGGCCGCCCCCGTGGGGGGCGAGGGCGGCCCGAATCGGGAGTAACAGTCTTTTCAGCGTTCCCGCAGGCACCACAGGTCGAACCCGAGAGAGGGAATAGCCGAGTCCCTGCGGCAGCGGTCAGGCCGGAGCCACCCCGGGCGTAGGCCTGCAAGCAGTCCACGCTGGCTCCGGCCGAATCGATTTAGTCCCCGCGTCAGCGGCGGGCCGCTCCGGGCAATCTTCGATTGCCGTGGGCGACGGGGCGGCCCGGACAGGTGTTAGTTACCGCCCGCAAGACCATCCACGGCAGCCGTACCGGCGGCTCCAATGAATGAAGAAACACAAGACGAATGAACAACAATAACATTTTCGGTGCGCGCGGCGGCTCCTCGTGGGGCCAGAGCGTGGTGATGAACCTCATTATCCTGAACGTCATCGTATTCCTGGCCCAGACCCTGCTGCCGCAGGGGATCGGCGGCGAGCGGATGATCGACCTGTTCGGCCTGCACTTCTGGAAATCGCCCGATTTCCGCATCTGGCAGCCCGTCACCTACATGGTCCTGCACGGCGGCTTCTCGCATATCTTTTTCAACATGTTCGCCCTGTGGATGTTCGGACGGATTCTCGAATACGACATGGGCTCGAA
>JAJBVQ010000167.1 GCA_020859745.1 Rikenellaceae bacterium | reverse complement strand
GGCGGCGTATATCTCGGTCGGCAGGCCGATAAAACGGCCAACGGCCGCGCAGGCTTCGACCCGAAAACACATCTCCGGCCCGCCCGTTGGCCCGGGGCTTCGGCTATTCGTCCGTGTCGTCCGTCCCGGAGCCAGCGGAGGCGTCGGTTCGGCCCTCCGCTGCCCGGGGGCTGCGACCCGACCGCTCACGCGGGAACTCTCGCTCTTTCGGGTTTGAGCCGCGGTGCCTGCGGGCACTCCGGTAAGGCTGTAACTACCCCAAGCGGTCGCCGCCCGCAAATCCCTTTTTGCCGGCCGCCGCCCGCCCGATATATAATTTCAGCCGCCCGGATCCGTTATATAATAGCATTCCGCCCGAGGCGGGATACACCCGTCCCGTGGCATAATTTGTGCAGAGTCAGACACCGGACAAACCCGTTTACACAAACCCTCCAGCCATGAAAACCAAACTATTCCTCCTGGGGCTTGGGGCGGCCATCGGCCTCAGCCTCACCACCGTGCAGGCCCGCGACGACAGCCGCCAGGAACGTAAAGCCCGGCGCGAGGCCGAAGCCGCCGCCACCGCCCGCACCGTCGATTCGATCCTCACCGCCCGGCGGTTCCTCTTCGTGCCCACCCGCGTGGTGACCCAGCTGCCCGGCATGCCCTACGTCACCCTGAACACCTACTACGAAGTCGCCGTCACCCCCGACAGCCTCGTGTGCAGCCTGCCGTACTACGGCTACGTTTACAACACCGTTTCCGACCCCGACCGCTCCCCCTTCTACTTCACCGCCGTGCGGCCCTCGATCGACCTGCAAAGCCTGCCCGCCGGCAAGAAAAAGGGATGGATCGTCATCAATGCCCGCGAGCAGTACAACCAGCGCAGCTATATCCTGACCTTCGAGACCTTCAGCAACGGGAGCGCCTCGCTCACCATCCAGGGCGTCGGCACCCAGCACCTGCAATACCTCGGCAACCTCTTTCCCATTTCGCCCGGCCAGCCCGCCGCCATCAATCCCGAAATGCGGTAGGGAACAACTCCGACAGATGCTATTCGTCCTCGGGCGCGCCCCCGGCGCCCGCTCGTGCGGTCGCTGCGCCCCGAGCCCGGCGATGCTAACGCATCGCGCTACCCGCTCGCCGCCTTGCTGCGGCTGCGCACTTACGTGCTCCGCCGCCATAAAAACTGAAATACAGAACCGCTCCGAACCGCAGCGATACGCGTCCGAAATAAAATAAAATTACTTACCTTTGTTCCTTAAACTGCACGGGGAGTATCCCGTGCCCGAGACCAGAACCATTTACCCTGAATGAACGATAAAACCAAAAGCCTGACCGACACCATCGTCCGCGCCATGCAGGACAAGAAAGCCGCCCGTATCGTAAGCCTCGACCTGAGCTCCCTCGACGGAACCGTCTGCGACACCTTCGTGATCTGCAACGCTGAGTCCACCACCCAGGTGGGCGCCATCGCGGCCGGCGTCGAGGAAGCCACCGTGCGGGAGCTCCATGAAAAGCCCTGGCGCGTGCAGGGGTTGGACAACGCCTTGTGGGTCGCCATGGACTACGGCGACGTGATGGTGCATATATTCCAGACCGAGATGCGCGACTTCTACCGCCTCGAAGAGCTCTGGGCCGACGCACCCGCCACCGAATATCCCAGCGAATACTAAACCATTCTTCACCAGCAATAAAGACCGCCCGGAACCCTCCGGGACCCGACAACGTATATGGCAAACGACAAACGCAATACCCTGCGCCCCAGATTCAATATCTATTGGATGTGGGGCATTATTATAGCTGTCATCCTGGGGTGGGCCTACCTCGGCGGTGGTGGCCAGCAGAGCAAGATAGACTGGGACGTGCTGCGCGACACCCTGCTGCCCAGCGGGAACGTCGAGAAAGTGCAGGTCGTCAACAAAGAGGTGGCACAGGTCTACCTGAACCCCAAATCCGTCTCCCTGTACAAGAGTCAGGAGCGGTATAAATACATACCCGACCAGGGGCCGCAGTTCTTTTTCAACATCGGCTCCCTGGAGAAATTCGAGACAGATTATCAGGCTGCCCGCGATAGCATCGAGTATGGCGCCGCCGCACAGCGCGGCGGGCCTAAAGTCAGCGTGCCCGCCCTGACCTTCGAGAACGAAAGCTCCGGGTGGATGGCCATGTTCTGGCAGGCCCTGCCTTTTATCCTGATTATCGTCTTCTGGATCGTCATCATGCGGCGCATGTCCGGCGGTGCGGGGGGCGGCGGCGCCGGAGGGGGCGGCGTGTTCAGCGTCGGGAAGGCCAAAGCGAGATTGTTCGACAAAGACAACGACCAGAAAGTCACCTTTAAGGATGTGGCAGGACTCGAGGAGGCCAAAGTCGAAGTGATGGAAGTGGTCGACTTCCTGCGCAATCCCGGGAAATACAGCGAACTGGGCGGGAAGATTCCGAAAGGAGCGTTGCTCGTAGGGCCTCCGGGCACCGGTAAAACCTTGCTGGCCAAAGCTGTGGCCGGGGAGGCCAATGTGCCGTTCTTCTCGATCAGCGGGTCCGATTTCGTGGAGATGTTCGTCGGCGTGGGGGCGTCGCGTGTGCGCGACCTGTTCAAGCAGGCCAAGGAAAAGGCTCCCTGTATTGTGTTTATTGACGAGATCGACGCCATCGGGCGGGCCAGGTCGAAGAACAGTGGGTGGTCGTCGAATGACGAGCGGGAAAATACGCTCAACCAGTTGCTGACCGAGATGGACGGATTCGGCACCAATGCCGGCGTCATTATACTGGCCGCGACCAATAGGGCGGATATTCTGGATAAGGCATTGCTTCGCGCCGGGCGCTTCGACCGCCAGATCGAAGTGGGGCTGCCGGACGTGAAGGAGCGCGCCGAGATCTTCGCCGTGCACCTCAAGAAACTGAAGCTCGACCCGAAACTCAAGACCGACTTCCTCGCACGGCAGACTCCGGGATTCTCCGGGGCTGATATTGCGAACGTCTGCAACGAGGCGGCCCTGATCGCCGCCCGCAAGAACAAGAACCAGGTCGAGCGGCAGGACTTTATGGACGCCGTAGACCGGATCGTGGGCGGCCTGGAGCGCAAGAACAAGATCATCACCGACGTGGAGAAGCGTACCATCGCTTTCCACGAAGCGGGACACGCCACGGTCAGCTGGATGCTCAAGTGGGCCAATCCGCTTCTGAAAGTGACCATCATTCCGCGCGGTCGGGCACTTGGGGCGGCGTGGTACCTGCCGGACGAGCGGCAGATCCCCACCCGCGAGCATATGATCCACGAGATGGCGGCCTTGTTGGGGGGGCGTGCGTCCGAAGAGCTGA
>JAJBVQ010000266.1 GCA_020859745.1 Rikenellaceae bacterium | reverse complement strand
AACTGGGCTGGAAGCGGGGCGGGGCATGGGCCTCCATGAAAGACTACATGCATTTCGAAAAGCCGTAAAAAGCTTACCTTTGCCCCGGATTTTTAATAAGCAAGCAACGAAACATGGCGATCATAGGATTGGGCAACGCCCTGACGGATATATTGGTACAGCTTCCGGACGAAAGCATCTTGCAAGAGTTGGGTGTCGAGCGCGGCGGGATGTACCTGATCGACGGCAAACAGCACCGCCGGATGATGGACCGGATCGGGCACCTGCCGCAAAGCATGGCGGCGGGGGGATCGGCGGCCAATATGGTGAGCGGGGTAGCCACCCTCGGCACGCAGGCGGCCTACGTGGGCCAGATCGGTGCGGATACCACCGGCGAGGCATTCCGGAGATGCCAGCAACGCAAACGGATCGAACCGCTGTTGGGCGTTTCGGAGGCGACGCCCTCCGGGAAATGCATTTCCATGGTCTTGCCCGACGGGGAGCGCACCATGCTCACCTACCTCGGCGCAGCGCTCGAGATCGGGACGCAGCAACTGACCCCGGCTAACATGCGGGGACATAAGGTACTTTTTGTCGAAGGCTACCTGCTCAACTGCCCCGACGTGATCGAACCGGCCATGCGGACGGCTCAGGAGGCCGGGGTGGCGGTCGCGCTGGACGCGGCGAGTTTTACCGTTATCCGGGAGTTTAAGGATTATGCCGACCGGCTGATCGACAGGTATGTCGATATTCTCTTTGCCAACGAGGACGAGGCCGCTGCGCTGACCGGAACCGATATTCCGGAACAGGCGCTCGAAATGCTGGCCCGGCGATGCGGCATTGTCGTGGTGAAGGTCGGCGCGAAGGGATCGCTGATCGCGCACGGAGGGGAACGCTACCGGATCGGCACTATCGACGCCCGTCCGGTGGATAAGACCGGCGCAGGGGATCTCTATGCGGCCGGATTCCTGCACGGCTTCGCCAAAGGGCTTTCGCTCAGGCAGTGCGGAGAAATGGGGGCCGTTGTTTCGAGCAAAAGCATCGAAGTGATAGGCGCTGAATTGCCGGAGCGCGTATGGGATTCCATCCGCCCGCTGATCGCGAAAATAGAGGCCGGAGAAAGCGTAGTCCGCAGTTAAATTTGTGCTTCAAGACAATTTAACGCACCTTCCGCGAGGGGGTGCGTTTTCTTTTGGCACCGTTTGTCTGTCAAAATGTCACGGCAGCCTGCCATCCGGCCCCTTGGCATAGGAGTTGCAGGATTTGAAACGCTGTAAAATCCGAACGAAATCAAACAAAAACATCACGATATGCAAAAAGGTAAAATCGGTGTAACTACCGAGAACATCTTCCCGATTATCAAGAAGTTCCTCTATTCCGACCACGAGATTTTCCTGCGCGAGCTGATCTCGAACGCTGTGGACGCCACCACCAAACTGAAAGCGTTAAGCTCGATGGGCGAGTTCAAGGGCGAGTTGGGCGACCTGACCATCCGCGTGGAACTGGACGACAAAGGCAAGAAGCTGACCGTCTCGGACCACGGGATCGGTATGACCGAAGAGGAGGTCAACAAGTACATCAACCAGATCGCCTTCTCCGGCGCCGAGGAGTTCATGAAGAAGTACGAGAACCAGAGCGGCATTATCGGCCACTTCGGGCTGGGCTTCTATTCGGCGTTTATGGTGGCTTCAAAAGTGGAGGTCATTACCAAGTCATACAAAGAAGGTTCGCAGGCGGTGAAATGGAGCTGCGACGGGACACCGGATTTCACCCTGGAACCTGTCGAAAAGGCGGAGCGGGGAACCGATATCGTGCTTTACCTGTCCGACGACAGCGCGGAATTCGCCGAAAAGGCGCGGATCGAGGCGCTGTTGAAGAAATATTGCTCGTTCCTGCCGGTGCCCATCGCGTTCGACAAGGTGCAGGAGTGGAAAGACGGCAAGTACGTCGATACCGACAAGGACAATATCATCAACGACACCCATCCGCTGTGGATGCAGAAGCCGACGGATATTACCGAAGAACAGTATCTGGAGTTCTACCGGAAACTCTACCCGATGGCCGACGACCCGCTGTTCCACATCCACCTGAACGTGGACTACCCGTTCAACCTGACCGGTATCCTCTACTTCCCGAAGCTGAAAAACAACTTCGAGATCCAGAAGAACAAGATACAGCTCTACTCGAACCAGGTCTACGTGACCGACTCGGTGGAGGGGATCGTGCCGGACTTCCTGACCCTGCTGCACGGGGTGATCGACTCGCCGGACATTCCGCTGAACGTCTCGCGAAGCTACCTCCAGAGCGACAGCAACGTCAAGAAAATTTCGGGCTATATCACCAAAAAGGTGGCCGACCGTCTGGCCGACCTGTTCAAGAACGGGCGCGAGGACTACGAAGCCAAATGGGACGACCTGAAACTGTTCATCCAGTACGGTATCATCAGCGAGGAGAAATTCGGCGAGCGTGCCGGAGAGTTCACGTTGCTTAAGAATACGGAAGGGAAATATTTTACTTTCGACGAGTACACGGAGGTCATCAAGGGCAGCCAGACCGACAAAAACGGCAAGATCGTCCATATTTACAGCAATGACCCGGTGACGCAGCACAGCTTTATCGAGGCCGCCCGCGCCAAAGGGTATGACGTTCTGGTAATGGATAGTCCGCTGGAAGCCCACTTTATCGCATTCCTCGAAAACAAGCACAGCGACTGGCGGTTCACTCGCGTGGACGCCGACACGGTCGAAAAGCTGATCGAGAAGGAGGAACAAATGGCGATGGCGCTTACCACGGCCCAGCAGCAGATGCTGGCGCCGGTATTCGAGTCGCAGCTGCCGAAGGAGGAAAAGAGCCACTTCCAGGTGCAATTCGAAGCGATGGATCCGGCTGCTGCGCCGATCGTCATCACGCAGGGCGAGTTCATGCGGCGTATGAAAGATATGTCGAAAGTGGGCGGCGGCATGTACAGTTTTTACGGCGAAATGCCGGACAGCTACAATGTCGTGGTGAACGGCAACCACCCGCTGGTGATCGAAGTGCTGGGCCAGACCCAGAACGCCACGGGCGAAGAGCTTGCCCCGCTGGACAAGAACCTCAAGGCCGCCGAGGGCGAAAAATCGGCCCTGAACGAGCTGCTTAAAGATAAGAAAGAGGAAGAGATCACCCAGGAGGAGAAGGACAAGCGGGAAGCTGTCGAGAAAAAGATCGGCGAGATCGAAGGCAAGCGGAAAGAGCTGCTGCGGAAAGCCGGTTCGCAGAACGTCATCGTCGGGCAGCTGGTCGATCTGGCCCTGTTGGCCAACGGCATGCTGAAAGGCGAGGCGCTGACCAAATTTATCCGGCGCAGTGTGGACGTAGTCGAAAAG
>JAJBVQ010000057.1 GCA_020859745.1 Rikenellaceae bacterium | reverse complement strand
CAACCCAAAACGGGTGATTGCGGAGCCTAAGGAGTAGCGCAGCTGACTCAAAAGTTTTTGGTGCCGCTTTTTACAAAAAGCGGCAGTCCCGTACGGGGGTAATGAAAAACGAACGGTTAAGATTATAATACACCGATGCCGTAGTAGTCGAAGCCGAGCGTTCTCAGTTCGTTCCGGTCGAAGATATTGCGGCCGTCCACCACCACATTTCCCCGCATGGCACGTTTGACAACCTCCCAGTTCGGCAGCCGGAACTCCTTCCACTCCGTCAGCAGCACCAGTGCGTCAGCATCCAGCACCGCACCGTAAGCGTCCGAGGCATACGACACCGCATCCCCCAAGCGCCGCCGGGCCTCGTCCATCGCCACCGGGTCGTACGCCACGACCTCCGCCCCCTTATCCCGGAGTTGAGAAACGAGCACTAGCGACGGCGCCTCGCGCATATCGTCTGTGCCCGGCTTGAAAGCCAGCCCCCACAACGCGATCCGCTTGCCCCGCAAAGCCTCCGCCCCCCCGAAATGCAAAGCCAGCTTGTCGAACAATATCCCTTTCTGCCGCTCGTTGACACGCTCCACAGCCTCCAACACCTCCATCCGGCAGCCGTTCTCGCGGGCACTGCGTATCAACGCCTTGATATCCTTCGGGAAACACGAGCCGCCATAGCCGCATCCCGGATAGAGGAACTTGTTTCCGATACGGCTGTCCGCACCGATCCCCTTGCGCACCATATTGACATCCGCCCCCACCGCCTGGCACAGGTTGGCCACATCGTTGATAAAGCTGATCCGGGTCGCCAGCATGGCGTTGGCCGCGTATTTGGTCATCTCCGCAGAGGGAATATCCATGAACATGACCCGGAAATTATTGAGCAATAACGGTTTATATAACCTTGTCATCAAGTCCTTCGCCTGTTCCGAATCGGTTCCCACCACCACCCGGTCGGGACGGATAAAGTCTTCGATGGCGTTCCCCTCTTTCAGGAATTCCGGATTGGAAGCCACGTCGAACGGAACCTGCACTCCCCGTTTGTCCAACTCCGCCTGTATTGCGGCGCGCACCTTCACGGCCGTCCCAACCGGAACGGTCGATTTAGTTACCACCAGGATATACCGGTCGATATGGCGCCCGATGGTGCGGGCAACCTCCAATACATAGCGCAGGTCGGCCGAACCGTCTTCGTCCGGCGGGGTGCCGACGGCCGAGAAGACGATCTCCACCTCCGGCAGCACCTCTTCGAGCGAAGTGGTGAAATGCAGCCGGCCGGCTTTGTGGTTCTTCTCGACCAACAGTTCCAGATTAGGCTCGTAGATCGGGATGATCCCGTTCCGGAGCCGTTCGATCTTGGAGGCGTCGGTGTCCACGCAGGTGACATCGACGCCCAGTTCCGCGAAACAGGTACCGGTGACCAGACCGACGTATCCTGTCCCTACGATGGCTATCTTCATGGATACTTATTCGGGATTTGTCGTCGGGCCGTCCAGCGGGCTGTAATTCACGGTGTACCGCTTCGACAGGGAGGTGCCGGAGGGCAGTGTGGTCGTACGGGTCAGGGAATACATGAACGAAACGGTCCCGCTGGTGGTCAATTCCAATTTACTGGATCCCGTAAGCTTTTGCGCATCTGTGATCACTTTGTCCAGATCGACCTGGTCCAGCCTTTTGATTTCGTTCTGGTAGAAATCGTAAGCTACCTGGTCGTTATAGGCCAAATCTGCGCCTTCGATGGTCAGGGGATTCCTCACGTATCCGTTATCGATCAGCCAACCGGCGAGGTAATCGGCCACAAAATAGTGGTCGCGTTGGTCGGCGGGCAGTTTCGACGCTTCCTCTTTGGTATAGTTCGCCCCGTTCTCGTGGGTGGGCAAACCCAGAAATTCGGCTCCGACCCCGTACGAAGAGTAGGGTTTTTCCTTCTGGCATCCGGTCAGTACGACCAGTCCGGCGGCAACGGCCGTCAAGGCCAATAAGATTTTCTTTTTCATCGTGTCCTGAGAGTTTATAAGTTAGCTCTTTGCTGTCCCGGCGAAGGGACGATTGCAAATATCCGCATTTTTCGGGAAATATCCGCCCTATTTTCCGAGGTACCAGCGATAAAGGCGGCCGATGCCCTCCCCGATGCCGACCTTGTGGCGCCAGCCGAGGGCATGGAGCCGCGATGGGTCGGTCAGTTTCCTCAGGGTACCGTCGGGTTTCGAGGCATCGAATACGATCTCGCCGCCATATCCCACGGTATCGGCGATCAGCCTGACCAGGCCGGCAATGGCAAGTTCCGTACCGGTCCCGATATTGATATGGCAGTTGCGCACTTCATTCCCTTTGCCGGCGGCGAGGTCTTTGAAGTCGACGCGCTCCATGATGTAGGTGCAGGCGTCGGCCATATCTTCGCTCCACAGGAATTCGCGCAGGGGCGTTCCCGTCCCCCAGACGGTCATGCGCCCCTTCGTTATTCCGTATTTTCCGAGTTTTTCAAGAATGGCCTCTTCGGGGGCGCTGCCGTCCGTCCCTTCGACGGGCCGGCGGTCGAAATCTTCCCGGATCGCTGTCCAGTCGCCGTCTTCCAAGGCTTTGGCGAGGTGCATTTTCCGAACCAGCGCGGGCAGCACATGGCTGGTTTCCAGGTCGAAATTATCCTCCGGCCCGTACAGGTTGGTCGGCATCACGGCAATGAAGTTGGTGCCGTACTGCAAGTTGAAGCTTTCGCACATCTTGAGCCCGGCGATCTTGGCGATGGCATAGGGTTCGTTGGTGTATTCCAACGGGGAGGTAAGGAGGCACTCTTCGGGCATGGGCTGCGGGGCTTCGCGGGGGTAAATGCAGGTGGAGCCGAGAAACAGGAGCTTTTTCACGCCGTGCCGCCACGCGGCGGCGATCACGTTGTTCTGTATCTGGAGGTTCCGCCAGATAAAGTCGGCGCGGTAGAGCGAATTGGCCATGATCCCTCCGACGTAGGCGGCGGCCAGAAAGACGTATTCGGGCTTTTCCATGGAAAAAAACTCCTCTACGGCTTGCTGGTTGGTCAAATCGAGCTGGGCATGGGTACGTCCGACCAAATTGGCATATCCCTTTTTCCGCAGGTCGCGCCAAATGGCGGAACCAACCAAACCCCGGTGACCGGCTACATAAATCTTCGACGTCTTTTCCATAAATCTCTTTTATCTGTTCGTTTAATCATTACCCCTGTAGGGGACTGCCGCTTTTTGAAAAAAGCGGCACCAAAAACTTTTAGAGCAGCCTGCCGAGGAACTCAGTCTGCCGAACTCCTTATGTTTGGCGCAACGGTCGGGGCGTAAAGCCCTTCGGGCCAGCCCCGCCCGTTCGCCAAAAAGTGAGCCTTGCAGAGCCTAAAGAGTAGCGCAGCTATCTCAAAAGTTCTTTGGGTCCCTTTCTTTCAAGAAA
>JAJBVQ010000038.1 GCA_020859745.1 Rikenellaceae bacterium | reverse complement strand
AGGTGACCGGCTGCTGCCCCGCATCGGCTTTGTGGAGCTAGGGGGGGGGAGCGACGCCGGGGTGTTCTACGGCTTGCAGACCCTGGAGCAACTGAAAGATTCGGCCGGGTACGTGCCCGTGGTGACCATCGAGGACGCGCCCCGTTTCCGGTGGCGCGGGATGCACCTGGACGTGAGCCGCCATTTCTTCCCGAAAGAGTTCATCAAGAAGTACCTCGACATACTGGCCTACCATAAGATCAATACGTTCCATTGGCACCTGACCGACGGGAGCGGGTGGCGGTTGCAGGTCGACCAATACCCGTTCCTGACCGAGAAAGCGGCCTGGCGCAAGGTCAAGGACGAGAAAGCGCCGTGGATCGGCCTCGAACTCAGCGACGAGTCGCGCAAGGACAGTTCGGATACCTACGGCGGCTATTATACGAAGGAGGATGTGCGCGAGATCGTGGCCTATGCCAAAGAGCGGCATATCACGGTGATCCCGGAGATCGAGATGCCGGGCCATTCGGAGGCGGCGACTTTCGCCTATCCGGAATACGCCTGCCCGACGGCAAGGCCGGGAAGCGGCATCTACTGCCCGGGCAGGGAGGAGACGTTCGAATACCTCGAAAATATCATCGACGAAGTGGTCGAACTGTTTCCGGACTCGCCCTATATCCACATCGGCGGCGACGAGGTGGGCAAGGAGCAGTGGAGCAAATGCCCGTTGTGCCAGAAACGCAAACGGGAGGAGGGCCTCAAAGACGAGCATGAGTTGCAGAGCTACTTCGTGCACCGCATGGAGGAGTATATCAACTCGAAGGGCAAAGCGATGATCGGTTTCGACGAGATTCTCGAAGGGGGCTTGGCACCCAATGCCACGGTGATGTCGTGGACGGGCTTCGAGGGAGGCATCAAGGCGGCCAATGCCGGGCACGACGTGGTGATGGTGCCGCTGGACTACGTCTATTTCGACCATTACCAGGGACAAAACCCCTGCGAGCCGCAGGCGTGGGGCGGTTATAACAATGTGAAGCGTGTCTATTCGTTCGACCCCGTTCCGGCGGACATTGCGCCGGAGAATGCGCGCTATGTACTGGGCGGGCAGGCCAATATCTGGACTGAGAATATCCGGATTCCGGAGCATGTGGAATATATGCTTTTGCCGCGTCTGGCGGCGCTCTCCGAAACCCTGTGGAGCGATACGACGCAGAAGGATTGGCGGCGGTTCGAACGCAAGCTGGAGCGGCAGTACGACCGCTATGCGGCGAAAGGGTGGAACTATGCCGAAAGCGCGTTCACTCCGTATATAGCGGAGCAGCATTTCAACGCTGACGGGTCGCTGACCCTGCGGCTGGCTACGGAGCTGGACGGCTATCCGGTACACTACACGCTGGACGGGGCGGTTCCGGCCCGGGATTCGGACCTGTATGCCGATTCGATCGTAATGACCGCTCCGGGAACGCTGACTGCCGTGACGTTCCGGAACGGGAAACCGGCGGGGTGCGTCTTGTCGGTGCCGAACCTGCTGAACAAGGCGACGCGGGCGAAGGTCTCTTATGCTGCGCCGTACAGCCCGGCTTACAAGGGGGGCGGGGATACGGCTCTGGTGGACAACCGCTATGCGTTCAAGCGGGGGGACGACAAGGCATGGCAGGGCTTCGAGCGGACGGATATGGACGTGACGCTGGACTTGGGACGGGTGCAGCCGGTCGAGGGGGTGGCGCTCCGCTTTTTGCAGCATATCGCCTCGACGTCGGTGATGCTGCCGACCCGCCTGACGGTGTGGACTTCGGCGGATGGTGGGGACTATACGGTGGCAGCGGATATGCCGGTGGCGCCAAATAACGATTCGGAGGTGATGATCCAACCATTTGACATTCGTCTGACGGCCCCTGTGCAGGCCCGTTATGTGCGGGTGCGGGCGGAGAACATGGGGACTTTGCCGAAGGGTCACCCGCGCGGGGGCGGTGCGGCGTGGATCTTCACGGACGAGATCGCAGTTTATTAATCGATCTTTTATTTTGCAGGGTGCCGAAGGGTACTGTTCTTTCTTTAAAAAGAAAGAACCAAAGAACTTTTGAGATAGCTGCGCTACTCCTTAGGCTCCGCAATCACCCGCTTTGGGTTGCGTAGGCCGGAGCCAGCGAGGCCAAACCAAGCGAAGCGATGTTGCAGGCCTACGCCGGGGGTGGCTCCGGCCTGCGCGGCTCGCTACGTTCGCCGCAGAAACGGGTCGTTATAACCCGGAAAGCCCTAACGGCGCCTTTTGGAAAACAAAAAGAACAGTACCCTTCGGCACCCTGCAAAATAACAGATCGAAATATTAGGGCAGGGTGTCCTGATTCCGGAGTGTTCGTGGCGTCCCGGCGGCGTTGCGGGCAGAGTGAACGATAAATTCAGCGGCCCACTGGTTCGGCCTGCGGGCCGGATTAGTTATTCGGAACGAACCTATCCGGCGGCGTGAGCCGCCGCCGGATGCAGAAAAGCGGCCGCTCATGCTTTTACGGTGAGCGCGGCGCCCGCCCCGGGCTACCGCGACTTCGGCCGGGCAGGCTATGAGGGCGTGGCTCGCGAAACCGGCAACAACGGGTTCAGTTGGTCGTCATCGGTCAGTGGGTCCAATGGGTTCTATTTGAATTTCAACCCGACGAACCTCAATCCCAGCAACGCGAACAACCGCGGCCACGGCTTTCAGGTGCGGTGCCTCCAGCATTTATCGGGGTCCCTGTCCTTGATATCGGCAGTGTTCCGGGCTACCGGTGCCTTCGGGCATTCCGTAATGGCTGTAATTACCCTAGACGCCGCCGGCAATTACGGTAGTCCTTTTGCCCGTAAGGCCAAGGCTTCGCTATGTCGGGCCGTTTCGTCGGCCCGCACCGGCCCGGGGAGGGCCGCAAACAGACACAAGGCGGTGCCTCCAGCATTTATCGGGACTCCGGCTCTTTCCGTATTCGGCAATGATTGGCGGGGTGTTTTGTTCCGGAGTGCCGGTGCGCAGGTGCGTGTCGGCAGAGCGACAGGGTAAATTCAGCGGCCCGCTGGCGCGGCCAGTTATTTGCGTGTCGACGTTACCTTATATTATATACGGTACCGCCGACCGATCAGCGGTCGCCCGGACCGGCGCGGTCCGGAAGAGGCTTCTTACCGCCCCGGGCATCCGCAACCAGGCGTCGGGGGCGTTAGCGAACGTCGGCAACGAGGGGTCCGTCTGGTCGGCTTCGGCTTCCGGGACCAGCGGCATCGAGTTGTTATTCAACATCGGCAACCTCGATCCGTCGCGCTCGACCAAACGCGCCTACGGTCTTCCGGTGCGGTGCCTCCAAGCATTTACCGGCGCCCCGCCTTTTATACCTTTGCCCCGCTGCTTTTCGTCTCCCCCTTCCGTATCCCCGTCACTCCCGTACGCAGCGGACGGGAA
>JAJBVQ010000149.1 GCA_020859745.1 Rikenellaceae bacterium | reverse complement strand
GGATAAAGTCCCACACGATGAGGAAATAGCCCGGGAACCCCATCCACTCGATCGTTTTCAGTTCGAAGTCGATACGCTCTTTGATTTCATCCGTTAGTTTACTCCCCGGATAGCGTTTCTCCGCCCCTTGCCAGACGATATGCCGCAAATAGAGGTACTGCCGCGCCGTCAGCAGCAGCTCCGCCACCCGCTCGTCCATCGCCCCGATCTCCGCCTCCGAAGCGCAGGCGTTCAGCCGCGCCGTCATGGCGTCCAGCTCCTCCGGTTTATCCTTATAGATCTTGCCGAGCCCCACCTCGATCGACTTCTTGAGCGGCTTTAGCTCCACCACGAAATCGTCCGGCAGCAGGAAGTTCGGCATGTACGGCTTGTGGCTCAGCGAGTAATCCTCGATCTTGGCCACGATCTCCTGCGTGGTAGCCAACGCCTCCAGATTGTCCGGGAAAAGCGCCGCCATCTCGTCATAGCTCTTGAGGTACTCCTGCCCCGTGTAGCGCATCCGCTGGGGGTCGTCCAAGTCGCGCCCCGTACTCAGGCAGATCAACCGGTCGTGTGCCGGGGCGTCGTCCGCCGCAATGTAATGCACGTCGTTCGTGGCGATATACTTGATGCCGTGCTTCTCCGCCAGCTTGAGCAGCGCCTTGTTCACCGTCACCTGGTGATTATATACCTTCGCGTCCCGTTCCGGATCGCCCGTCCTATGGGCCTGCAATTCCAAATAGTAGTCGTCCCCGAACAGGCCGTGGAACCATTTCACCGCCGCATCCGCCCCGGCGATATCCCCCTTCATGATACACTGCGGTATCTCTCCCCCCAAACATGCCGAACAGCAGATGATCCCCTCGTGGTACTTTTCGAGCAGCTCCTTGTCGATGCGCGGATTGTAATAGAACCCCTCCGTCCACGCGTACGACACCAATTTGATCAGGTTATGATATCCGGTGAGATTCTTGGCCAGCAGGATCAGGTGATCCCCGCTGCGGTCATCCTTGTCTGTCTTGTCGAATCGGCTGCGGGCCGCCACATAGACTTCGCATCCCAGGATCGGTTTGATCCCGGCCGCATGGGCAGCGTTATGGAACTCCTTCACCCCGAACATATTGCCGTGGTCGGTGATGGCCAGCGAGGTCATCCCCAGATCTTTGGCCCGCGCCAGCAGTTTCTTAATCGCCGCCGCCCCATCCAATATGGAGTATTGCGTATGTACATGTAAATGAGTGAATTCAGCCATTTTTTCCGTTCCTTTCCGTCCCTGACGGGTTTCTTACAAAGATAGCTTTTTCCCGCCTCTCCGCGAAAGGCAAACTATAAAAAAGACGGTATGCGTTGTGGGTCAACGCATACCGTCTTGTGATAAATCGTAGGATTATTTGACATAAATTCCGCGCCAGCGGGCGGGCCGGACGCCTCCCCTCGGGAGGCCCGCTATTTCGCTTCGCTCAAAGCGCCCCTCCCGGGCGCCCGACCCGAATCTAAATAGAAGTTTAAGCGTAGGGTTAATAATTCAGCTCGGAGCCTGCGCGGGCAAGACCTTTGGGTTGCAGCCCTGCGCCGGGGGAGGCTCCGGGCTGGCCGCTCACGCGGGAACTTAAATATTAATCCTACAATTGTATTGACACCATTCCGGAGCCTGCGCGAGCAAGACCTTCAGGTTGCAGCCCTCCGCCCGGAGTGGCTGCAGGCTGACATTGGGAAATCATATCACAAAATCCTACGGTTGATTCAATGGTCAGCCGGGGATCGGATGCCCGGAAGTGCTGGGGTAGTTACAGCCAGTAAAAGACGCAGCGCGTCCCTACCGGCCCTGTTGGAGCTTTTGCGAGGGTTTGCAGCGCTTTACTAAAGAGGCGTCCGGCCCGCCCGCTGACGCGGAAGCTTAATCTGAACCCTATAAATAATTTTATGGCACCTGCATCAATACCGGATGGTTTAGCTTATGCAAAACCATCCGGTATTATCCTTTAAGCGGGCGGGCGCCTTTCTGACTTATGCCGCGCGCTAACGGAAATCCATCGAAAAGCCTGACGGCTTTTACGTTGTCTTTCCTATGTTAGCAGTGCGCACGAGTGCCTGCGGGCACGCCGAGTGGGCTGTAACTACCCTAAAGTACAATACCGCCCTGCGCGGGCAGCGTCCGCGTGACCCCGGCGGGACGGGCGATACTGCGTATCGCTGACATTTTAACCCTGCAGAAATATCTACACCAGCCGTTTCACCAGCTCCTCGCGTTCCCCGAACAGGTAGTCGATCAGCGGGATCTCGATCATCGTGTAGGCCCCCGGCTTCTGCAAGAGCGACGCCCGTGCCGAGCCCACCATGATCTGCGCCGTGAGCGCCGGATTGTTGATGCTCATGTTGAACTCGAACCGCTGGTTCGGCGTCCGGCCCGACACCCCTTTGCGCGTCAGGTTCACCCCGTGGCCCATGTCCAGCAGGCTATCCACCGACTCCACCTGCATCACATGCGTTTCATCGTGGACGAAATAGGGATCCGCCTTGATCTTGGCTGCTACCGCAGCGAAATCGTATCCCTCCTTCACCTCGATATAGACCATCCGGCGATGGATGCCCGTTCCCGTCGGGATCGTCATCGACAGCGCCGCCTTAACCCCCTCGATCGCCTTAACCGCCACCGTGTGCCCCATGCTCATCCCCGGCCCGAAATTAGTGTAGGTCAGCCCCTTCGGCGCGCACACCTCCAGCAAAGCCCGCACCATCGAGTCCGTGCCCGGGTCCCAGCCCGCCGACAGCACCGCCACCGCCGCATGCTTCCTGGCCACCGCGTCCAGCGCCCGGCGCGTCTGCACGATCTCCGTATGAATATCGAAACTGTCCACCGTATTGATCCCCAGCGCCAATGCTTTCTCTGCGAACTCCTGCGCCTTGCGGCTCGGGGTGCAGAGTATCGCCACCTGCACATCTTTCAGCTCCTCCAGCGAAGCCGCGACCGGATACGGTTTCAGTTCCGCCGGCACATTCGACGCATCGCGCCGCACGATGCCCGCGATCTCGAAATCCGGCGCCGTTTCCAGCGCTTCCAGTACATAACGGCCGATATTCCCGTAGCCGACGATTGCTGCCCTTATCTTTTTCATTTTCGGTGAGTTTTGTGTTTTTCCGTATGCAAAGAAAGCGATTTCGCAGGTTTTCTCCATGCCCCGAATCGCAAAAAAGTCTATCTTTGGACAGACCAAAATTGCAACCCCATGTCTATGATATTCAAATTCAGGATGCTCAGCGACGAAGCCGAAGACTTCGTCCGCGACTACGAAGTACCCTACGATATGAACCTGGCCGATTTCCATGCTTACCTGCGCGAATCGGTCGGCTACAGCCCCGCCGAGATGGCTTCGATCTTCACGTCCGATGCCGAATGGGAGAAACTGCGCGAATTCACGTCGGTCGACATGGGCCTCGAAGCCGAGGACGACAGCTTTTCCGTGCCGCTGCCCATGGAACGGGTATCGCTGGGGCAGATCATGCACGAGAAATTCGGGCGACTGGTCTATGTTTTCGACATCTTCCACGAGCGCCAGTTTTTCATCGAGCTGCTCGAAACCAAATTCGCGGAGGAAGGCGTCACCTATCCGCGGATCGTAACCGAAGAGGGCGAGCCGCCGCTGCAATGCACGCCGGGCAAAGAGCCGGCCGAGGGGTCGATATTCGACGAGGCGATGGACGAATTCGGGGAGTTCGAAGGCGATGACACATACGACGACGAACAATAAGTATACTAACGATACTAATCGGCGGCTGATCGTCGTGCAGGGGCCTACGGGAGTGGGAAAAACCGCTGCGGGGATCGTACTGGCTCGTCATTACCGCATTCCCGTCGTCTCGGCCGACTCGCGGCAGGTCTACCGGGAGATGGCAGTCGGCACTGCCGTGCCGACCCTTGCCGAGCGCGAGGGAGTGCCGCACTATTTCATTCAGAACAAGAGCATCCACGACCCGTTCACCGCAGGGGATTACGAACGGGAGGCCCTCTCTTTGCTGGAAAACACCCTATTTCCGGAGACCCCGGATGTGCTGCTCGTCGGCGGTTCGGGGCTGTATGTGGACGCCCTGCTGAATGGGTTCGACGACCTGCCGGAGTCGGACGCCGGACTGCGGGCGGAACTTTCCGCGGCACCTTTGGCCGACTTGTTAGTCGAATTGGAACGGCTCGACCCGGAGTATTACGCTATAGTTGATCGGGCCAATCCCCAACGGGTGATCCGGGCGGTGGAGGTTTGCCGGCTGAGCGGCAAGCCCTACTCCGCCCTGCGCAGCGGCTCTATGAAACGACGGAATTTTACCACTGTTAAAATCGGCATCGACCTGCCGCGCGAAGAGCTTTACGAACGCATTAACCGGCGTGTGGATTTAATGATCGAGACCGGGCTTTTGGCCGAGGCGGAAACTCTATATCCTTACCGGAATCTGCCCGCCTTGCAGACGGTGGGCTATAGGGAACTGTTCGGCTATTTCGACGGAAATCTATCGTTGGATCAAGCTGTTGAACTAATCAAACGCAACACGCGGCGTTATGCCAAGCGGCAGCTGACCTGGCTCAGGCGCGACCCGCAGATACGGTGGTTCGCGCCGGACGAAACGGAGGAAATGATCGGCTATATCGATGGGAATCATTAAGATACTTCTCTGGGGCCGCCCTACCCCTTCGCGGCGGAAGCCGGTTCCGGCCCGACCTTCCGCCGGAGCGACGCCCATACGTTCCGTGCGCCGCAAATTCCTGTTGCGCGGAATCGAATACCCGGTTATCCTGAAAACCGAAGCTGCCCGCAACGGACTTGTTATCACGGATCAGGCTTTTATCGTATCGCTTCATCCTGCGACCCGGGAGAATTTCGGACTTTTCATGGAGAACTGGTACCGCCGTCAGGCCCGGAAAGCGTTTCAGGAGGCCATAGACCGTTGGCTGCCGCTTTTCCTCGAAGCGGGACACAGCATCCCGGCGCCCCGGCTGAAAATCTTCGCCATGCGCAGGGCGTGGGGTCGCTGTTACTATACCAAAGGGTTGATTACCATGAATCTGCATCTGGTCAAAGCGCCGCAGCCCTGCATCGACTATATCGTCCTGCATGAGCTGTGCCACTTCGTAATCAGCAACCATTCCAAGGACTTTTACCGGCTGGTGGAATCCTTTATGCCCGGCTGGCGGGAGGCCGACAAGCTGTTGAAAACTTTCGCCCGGGAACGCCGGATATTAGGATAACCCAATGCCGGGTATTAAAGCCCCTTTCGGTATCCCCGTCACCATTGTTTTTTAGCCCTCATGCCGGGCGGGCATTTACTTTCTTGGGTGACCAAGAACCGAGCGATGAAGCAAGGGCAGAGGCCGCTGGCGGATTATGCCTTGCAAACGCGAGGAAGGCCGTAGGCCAACGTAAACAAAGAAGTCACCGGGAATCGGTTTCACCTTATCGCCAGAATCCCGCACGGGGGTACCGGCTCAACGTAAAACGCGACATTCCCGGATCTGCCGCCTTTATCCGAGGGGGATGGCAAAGGGGGCAAGCCCCCTTTGATCTCCTTTTTGCTTACTTTTTGGGAGATGTCAAAAAGTAAGGGCCCACCCGCGGCCCGAGCGGGAAGAAGGTAATACCTCCATTCCGGCGTAGAAACGCCGACAGCCTTCCGGCGGAGGAAAGCCCCCGCGGCTTGAGCGGAGAAAAGCGGCACCCGCCACCCCGCCGGGCAAGGGTCGAAAAGGGTCTTATACTCATCCTGCCACAACGCATCGTTCTGCGGCGAAGTCCAGTCTTTCGGATCGGCGGTCGAGAAATAGAAGCCGGAGAGGCTATTTTTCCCGTCTTTCGTCCCGGTATTTCTGTTGAATGATCTCGGCGATCGGGATGTTTTCGATCTTGCTCTCCAGCCACGAAATAATATCGAGGTAGAAGAACGGCCTGCGTTCGTACGGATGGTTCTCGAACGGCTTCAGGTGCTCGTACAGCCGGATCAGCTCGCCTTTGAAATCCGAAGCGTACGTATGCGGGATCCGCTTCAGGAACGTGATGATCTCGTGTTGCACCGAGTGCATATCGTTGACCTTCACCACGAAAGCATAGACATTTTTGATCTGGTACTCCAGCGAATAATCGTCTCCCGCCTCGTAGGAGGCGATCAGGTGCAGGATACGCGCGAACACCTGTAAGTCGCGCCGGAACTGCGGGTTCGGGATCGAAATGATCGTATGCAGGTAGCTGATGCACTTTTTATAGTCCCCGTTACCGAAATACATGCACGCGATCTTGTAGGAAAGCAGCATCCGGTAGTGTTCGTCCACGCTGCGGCCGTACTCCTTCAGGAAATCGTCCACCTGCGAGGCCAGCGACACCCCTTCGGCAAAACTCCCCTCCAGAAAATGGACGTTGATCTTGGCTTGCAGCAGGCACAGGTTCGAGATGACCACCAGATTGTCGGTCATCGGCTTGATCTTGGGCAGCTTCCGTTCGAACTTTTCGATCACCCGCACCATCTGGTCGTGCCGCCGCGTCATGAACAGCACGTCCAGCAGCCGCGACACCGCCCGCACATAGTGGTCGTAATAGGCCGAAGTCAGGTCGGGTCGCTCGTCGAACAGCCCCACCCACCGGCGGGCATACCGATAGCACATCACGAAGTCGTGCCGGATATAATTGTACCACATCCGCGCCTGGTAGAGGTAGAGCCGCTCGTGGAAACTCATCCCCCGGTCGTCGTAGCTGTCCAGCCTCGCCTTGAAAAAGTCGGTCACCAGCTTGCGGTCTTTTTCGCTGCGGACATACCCCAGCTGGAGATTGAGGCTGTAAAGCTGCACCGACAAGTTCGACAAATTGTTGATATTGGCGATCCGCTTCGAGAGGGCTTCCGCCTGGTCGCTCAACCCCTCGGCGCGATCCGTCGCGCTGCGGTTCATGTGGAGCGACTCGACCCGCTTCTCGAACTCCACGATCTCCAGCGCCAGCGTGAAATTCTGGAACTCCAGCGCCATGGTCTTGGCCTTGTCCAGCATCTGCAACGCCTGGCGGAACATGCCTTTGTCATAGAGTATCCGGGCGAAATCGATCATCTGGTGAATCTCCATCACCCCGATATGCTGCACGTTGAGTAGCCGCACGCTGACCAGTATCTGGCGGTACAGGTACGACTTCATATTGGGCAGCTGCTCCTTCCGAATCCCCGACTTTTTGAGCACCTTGGCCTCGTCGTACTCCTCCAAGGAGTCCAGCGCATCGAACAGGGCGATGAACTTCGCATCCTGGTTCGCCGCGCTGCGGGACGCATAGAGCTTGAAATTCCGCTTTTCCGCCTTGCTCATCCCCCGGACCAGCTCGAATACCGCTTCCTGCCTGTTGATACCCATTTTCGTTTTCCCCTTTTTGTGTTTGCCTACAAATATACCCATTTCCGCCCACACTTTCCCGCCCGTAGCGAATGGAAATACAGACAACCGATAAAACGGCGAATAACTGTTAAATAATTCACACGGAAAACAAAAAAATTGAATAACTTTGCGGACGTTAAAAAACGGCATACCACAAATGGCAGACCATTCACGCTACGCTGGCCGCGGGGTTTCATCCGGCAAAGAGGACGTCCACAAAGCGATCCGGAACATCGACAAAGGCTTATTCGACAAAGCATTCTGCAAAGTCATCCCCGATTGCTTCACCGGCAGCGAAGAGCACTGCCTGGTGATGCACGCCGACGGGGCCGGAACCAAATCGTCGCTGGCCTACATGTACTGGCGCGAAACGGGCGACATCAGCGTGTGGAAAGGCGTGGCGCAGGACGCCGTGGTGATGAACACCGACGACCTGCTCTGCATCGGAGCCACCGACAATATCATTCTCTCATCGACCGTCGGGCGCAACAAACGCCTGATTCCGGGCGAAGTCATCTCAGCCATCATCAACGGAACCGAGGAGTTCCTGCAAACCATGCGGGACTACGGCGTCAATATCCGCTCCACGGGCGGCGAGACCGCCGATGTGGGGGATCTCGTGCGGACGATTATCGTGGACTCCACCGTCACCGCCCGGATGCGGCGGGCGGACGTCATCACCAACGATCATATCGTGCCGGGATCGGTAATCGTTGGGCTGGCCTCTTACGGGCAGGCGAAATACGAGACCGCATATAACGGTGGAATGGGCAGCAACGGCTTAACTTCGGCGCGGCACGACGTGTTCGGGAAGAAGATGGCGGAACGCTATCCGGAGTCCTACGACGGGGGGATACCGGCGGATCTGGTCTATACCGGCTCGTTCGGGCTGACCGATCCCGTGCCCTCAAAATACCAGACTGGGGAAAATACCGTGCCGGACTATATGGACATGGGGAAACTTGTGCTGTCGCCGACGCGGACTTATGCGCCGGTTATTACCCGCGTTCTGGACGAAGTCGGGCGCAAAAATATCCGCGGCATGATCCACTGCACCGGCGGGGCGCAGACCAAGATCCTCCATTTCGCCAACGACGGACTGCATATTATCAAGGACAACCTGCTGCCGGTGCCACCGCTTTTCGCGGCGATCCGGGAACAGTCGGGAACGCCGTGTGAGGAGATGTACAAAGTCTTCAACATGGGGCACCGGATGGAGCTATACGTGGCGCCGGAGGTGGCGGACACTATTATAGGTATTGCGCGTGAACTGGGCGTGGAGGCACAAATCATCGGTTCGGTCGCTGCCCTTGCGGACAGCCATGCGCCGGCGCAGCTGGATGTGGTGGGTGCTGACGGACAGACCTATCACTATACCCGGTAACAGAGACAATTCCAAAACAACAACTCAATAACCAATATGTCGAAAGTAATCAAACTACGCAAAGGTCTCGACATTAACCTGGTCGGTGCCGCCGAACGGGTGCTCACCAAATGTCCGGCGGCGGCCAGCTATGCGCTGGTGCCGGACCACTACCGCGGTGTGACCCCCAAGCTGCTCGTCAAGGTTGGTGACAAGGTCAAAGCCGGCAGCCCGCTCTTCTTCTCGAAAGAGAACCCCGAGGTGCTCTTCACCTCGCCGGTCAGCGGGGAGGTCAGCGCTGTCAACCGCGGCGACAAACGCAAAATCCTGAGTGTCGTGGTCACCCCTGACGGACAGAATCAGAGCGAAAACTTTGACGTATGCCCCCTGGCGGAACTCACCCGCGACCGCGTGAAGGAAACCATGCTGCGCGCAGGGTTCTGGCCGATGCTGATCCAGCGGCCTTTCGGGATCATCGCCAAAACCGACGCGACCCCGAAAGCGATCTTTATTTCGGGCCTCGACACCGCACCGCTGGCCCCGGATCTGAACTTCCTGGTGCAGGATCAGGGCGAGCACATCATCGCCGGGCTGGAAGTGTTGAAAAAGCTAACCGACGGCAAAGTGCACCTGACCGTGGGCACCGACACCACCGCCGGAGTGCTCAGCCGCATCAAGCAGGCCGAAGTGCACCACATCGAAGGGCCGCACCCGGCGGGGAACGTGGGGGTGCAGATCGCCCAGATCGACCCGATCAACAAGGGGGACGTGGTTTGGACCGTCGAGCTGCAACACGTGGCCATGATCGGCCGCCTGTTCCAGACCGGCGCCGTGGACATGAGCAAAGTGGTGGCCCTGACCGGTTCGGAAGTGGTCAAGCCGCATTACTTCAAGGTCGTTAGCGGGGCGTTGATCACATCGATCACCGACGGCAACCTGCGCCCGAAGACCCCGCGCGAAGAGCGCGGCGTGCGCGTCATCAGCGGCAACCCGCTGACCGGACTGAAAGTGGAGCCGAACGAAGTGGAAGGCTACCTCGGCTTCTACCACAACCAGATCACGGTAATTCCCGAAGGGAACAAATACGAATTCCTGGGCTGGGCCATGCCGCGGCTGAACAAATTCTCGGTATCGCACAGCTACTTCTCGTGGCTGACCCCGAAAAAGAAATACAACCTCGACACCAACCTGAACGGCGGGCCGCGGGCATTCGTGCAGACCGGCATCTACGACAAGGTGCTGCCGATGAACATCTACCCGCTCTACCTGATCAAGGCCATTATGGCGGGGGACATCGACAAAATGGAGAACCTCGGCATCTACGAGATCCTCGAAGAGGACGTAGCCTTGTGCGAATTCATCGACCCCTCGAAGAACGAGTGGCAAGCCACCGTATCGCAGGGGATCGAACTGATGATAAAAGAACTCAACTAACGGCACAGTATGAAAGGATTAAGAAATTATCTGAACAAGATAAAGCCCAACTTTGAAAAGGGCGGGAAGTACGCCAGGTTCGGCGCCACTTTCGAGGCTTTCGAATCGTTCCTCTTCGTGCCGGACACCGTAACGAAGAAAGGGGCGCACATCCGGGACGACATGGACCTGAAACGGACCATGACCGTGGTGATCATCGCCTTGCTGCCGGCCCTGCTGTTCGGGATGTTCAACGTGGGGTACCAGCATAACCTGGCCATCGGCAACGCCGAGGCCACCGTGATGCAGAACTTCTGGTTCGGCTTCCTCAAAGTGCTGCCTATCATCGTAGTGTCCTACGTGGTCGGGCTGGGGATCGAATTCATTTTCGCACAGATCCGCGGACACGAGGTCAACGAAGGTTTTTTGGTCAGCGGGATGCTTATCCCGATGATCATGCCGGTGAACTGCCCGCTGTGGATCGTGGCTGTGGCTACGGCCTTCGCGGTGATCGTCGGCAAGGAGATGTTCGGCGGCACGGGGATGAATATCTTCAACCCGGCGCTGCTGGCGCGTGCCTTTATATTCTTCGCCTACCCGACCTCGATTTCGGGGAACGAAGTATGGGTGGCAGGCCTTAAGAACGGTTTGCAGACCATCGATGGGTACTCGGGCGCCACTCCGCTGTCGGACGCAGCCGCGGCGATGTCCAGCGGCGCGCAGTCCATCGACTGGAGCATGAGCACCACGCCGATCGACTGGTTCTACGGCTTGATTCCGGGGTCGATCGGGGAGACTTCGACCCTGGCTATCCTGATCGGGGCGGTGATCCTTATTTGGACGGGTGTCGGCAGCTGGCGGATCATGGTATCCTGCGTGGCGGGGGGCTTGGCCATGGGCGGCCTGTTCAACCTGATCGGCGCCAACGTGCTGATGGACATTCCGGCCTGGTACCACCTGATTATCGGCGGCTTCGCTTTCGGTACCGTCTTTATGGCGACCGACCCGGTGACCGCGGCGCAGACCAACCGAGGAAAATGGATCTACGGATTCCTGATCGGCTTGCTGGCCGTGCTGACCCGCGTGGTGAACCCCGGCTATCCGGAAGGCATGATGCTCGCCATCCTGTTCATGAACGCCATGGTGCCGCTGATCGACTACTATGTCGTGCAGGGCAACGTCAAACGCCGTCTGAAACGGGCCAAAGCCAACGCATAACATTTCACTACCGAGACAATGAACAAGCAAAGCAATACATATATAGTCACCTACGCGACCATCCTGGTGATCGTCGTCGCTGCGGTGCTCTCCTTTGCCGCCATTAAGCTGCAACCCATGCAGCAGGCCAACGTCAAGACCGAAAAGATGGGTGCCATCCTCAGCACCATCGGGGAAGGCGGCGACGCTGCTGCGGCACCGGACAAGAACAAATACATCGAGGCCGAGTTCGGGAAATTCATCACCAAGGCGTTCTTCGTGGATTCCACCGGCGCGGTGACGGACGCGCCCACCGCTGAGGTGCTGGCATCGCTCAACAACCTGCCCGCCGTTTTTGCGGAACGGACCGCTATGCCGGTATTCGTGGCCACCGTCGGAAAAGGCGGGAAAAGCCAGACCGAATATGTGGTGCCGATGACCGGCAAAGGCCTCTGGGGGCCGGTTTGGGGCTATATCGCCCTGAACGACGACTGCAACACGGTCGTCGGGGCGGTATTCGACCACAAGAGCGAAACCCCGGGCCTGGGGGCGGAGATCGCCACCAAAGCCTTTCAGGACCAGTTCATCGACAAACAGATCTTTAACAAAGAGGGCCAGTTCGTATCCATCAACCTGCTCAAAGGCAAGGGGGCTTCGGCAGGCAATCCGTACGCCGTGGACGCCATCTCCGGCGGTACGCTGACCTCGAACGGCGTCAAAAAGATGCTGATGAACTGCCTGGGCGACTATGTGCCGTTCTTCGAAAAAGTACAATCGGGCGCAGCGGCATCCGTTCCGGCCGTGCCGGCGGCGGACACTACCGCTACGGCAGCCGCGGACAGCAGTGCAACGACCCAAATCACGGAAGGAGGAGCCAAATAATGAGTACCAAAGAAAAAGAGCCGCTCTTCTCGGCTAAGAACATGGGCGCCCTGCTGGGGCCGCTGGGACGCAACAACCCGATCCTGGTACAGGTCTTGGGGATTTGCTCCGCGCTGGCCGTCACGGCCAAGATGAAACCGGCGTTCGTCATGGCACTCTCCGTGACCGTGGTGACCGCTTTCTCCAACCTGATCATCTCGCTGCTGCGCAAAGGGATTCCGTCGCGGATCCGCATCATCGTGCAGCTGGTGGTGGTGGCCGCGCTGGTGATTCTCGTGGACCAGGTGCTGAAAGCCTTCGTTTATGACATCAGCAAACAGCTTTCGGTCTTCGTGGGGCTGATTATCACCAACTGTATCATCATGGGGCGCCTCGAAGCGTTTGCCATGGGGAACAGGCCGTGGCCGTCGTTCCTCGACGGGATCGGCAACGGGCTGGGATACGGCCTGATCCTGCTGATCGTGGCCTTCTTCCGCGAACTGCTCGGCTCCGGTACCCTTTGGGGTTATTCGGTTATCCCGCAGTCGTTTTATGAGCACGGCTACGTGAACAACGGCCTGATGATCCTGCCCCCGATGGCGCTGATCACCGTAGGGATCATCATCTGGATCCACCGCAGCCGCAACAAAGACCTGCAGGAGAAATAGCACTTCCCAAAAAGTAGAGAACAATCATGGAAAACATACTTAACATATTTGTCAAGTCGATCTTCGTCGACAACATGGTCTTCGCCTTCTTCTTCGGGATGTGCTCCTACATCGCCGTGTCGAAGACCGTCAAGACCGCCATGGGGCTGGGGCTTGCGGTGATCTTCGTGATGACCGTGACCGTGCCGGTCAACTACCTGCTCAACAAGTTCGTGCTGGAGCCGGGAGCGCTGACCTGGCTTTCGGAGTCGATGGCCGGCATCGACCTCAGTTTCCTGAGCTTCATCGTGTTTATCGCCGTGATCGCCTCCATCGTGCAACTGGTGGAGATGGTGGTCGAGAAATTCGCGCCGGGGCTGTACAGCTCGCTGGGTATCTTCCTGCCGCTGATCGCCGTGAACTGCGCCATCATGGGCGGCTCGCTTTTCATGCAGGAGCGGGCCTACGCCAATATCGGCGAAGCGACCGCTTTCGCGTTCGGCTCGGGGATCGGCTGGTGGCTCGCCATCATCGGCATGGCCGCCATCCGCGAAAAACTCACCTACTCCAACGTTCCCAAGCCGCTCAAAGGCGTGGGCATCACCTTTATCATCACGGGCCTGATGGGGATCGCTTTCATGATCTTCCTCGGCATCCAACTCTAACGCATTACAGACAGACACGATGATATCATCAACAATCATTTCAGCAGCGGCCGTGGCCCTGACGCCTACGCTCACCACGGCCATCATCGCCTTCGCGGTGATCACGCTGATCCTCGTGGCGGTGCTGCTCTTCGCCAAGAAAAAGCTCACCCCGTCGGGCAACGTGACCATCACCATCAACGGCGAAAAAGAGATCACCACGGAAACGGGCGGGACGCTCCTCTCCACTTTGGCCGAGCAGAACATCTACTTGCCATCGGCCTGCGGGGGCGGCGGCTCGTGCGGGATGTGCAAATGCCAGGTGGTCGAAGGCGGCGGCGAGATCCTGCCGACCGAAGTCAACTTCTTCAGCCGCAAACAGCAGCAGGAGCACTGGCGCCTCGGCTGCCAGGTCAAAGTGAAGGAGAACCTGAAGATCCGGGTGCCGGAATCGGTGCTCGGCGTACGGAAATGGGAATGCGAAGTGGTTTCGAACCGCAACATCTCCACTTTCCTCAAAGAGTTCGTGGTCAAGCTGCCGGAAGGCGAACAACTGAAATTCCGCAGCGGCGGTTATATCCAGATCGACGTACCGAAATATGACGAGATCAAATTCTCGGATATGGATGTAGACGAACAGTACCGCGCCGACTGGGATAATTTCAAAATGTGGGACCTGAGCGCCAAGAATACCGAGCCGACCTTCCGCGCCTATTCGATGGCCAACCACCCGGCCGAAGGCAACATCATCATGCTCAACATCCGTATCGCCACTCCGCCGTTCGACAAGGCGGCAGGCGGTTTCATGAAAGTGAATCCCGGCATCTGTTCCTCTTACATTTTCAGCCGCAAACCGGGCGATAAAGTGACGATCTCCGGCCCTTACGGCGAATTCTTCCTGCCGGACAACCTGCCCGACACCCAGGAACTGATCTTTATCGGCGGCGGGGCCGGTATGGCACCGATGCGCAGCCACATCATGCACCTGTTCAAGACCGAAAAGACCCGCCGGCCGGTATCTTTCTGGTATGGCGCGCGTGCCCTCAAGGAGGCTCCCTACATTCACGAGTTCCACGAAATAGAACAGGAATTCCCGAACTTCTCGTTCAACCTGGCGCTCGACCGTCCCGACCCGGAGGCCGATGCCGCCGGCGTAAAATACACGGCAGGATTCGTACACAACGTCTTATACGAAAACTACCTCAAAAATCACGAAGATCCGGAAGGGTGCCTTTACCTGATGTGCGGCCCGCCCATGATGATCTCGGCCGTCGTGAAGATGCTCGACTCGCTGGGCGTACCGCCGGAAAACATCCTTTACGACAACTTCGGGTCTTAATCCTTTCGGGAAGTTATCCCGCTTATTATCAGCCGCCGTTTTCCGACCGGGAAACGGCGGTTTTTCGTTTCCCGCCCCCCTTCCGTATCCCCGTCACTCCCGTACGCAGCGAACGGGATAACCGTTAGGAAAGTAATTCGGTGTTTTCAGGTCGATATACGCCGAGCCGAAATAGAAGTTAAACACTTGGTCTCCGATGCGCGTGGCAGGCCACTGTGTCCCGACCGTATTGACCGACTGGAACATGCCTTTCAGATAATACCGCAGGCCCGCAGCCGGTATCCATGCCGGACGTTCTGCCGGATAACCCGGTAAATAGCGACCGCCCTTGTATCCGTCCCCAGGGTTCCAGGCGCTGTTATCGAGCGTCAGCGATTGCCACGGACTTCGGCCGCCTTCCCCGCTTTTCGGCACCCGCCATCCCGCCGGACAAGGGTCGAAAAGAGTCTTATATTCGTCGCACCACAGGCTGTTGTTCTTGGGATCAGTCCACCCGAGCGTCGGGGCCGCGAAATAGAAGCCGGAGCCCGGCACCGGAACATCCGGAACCGTCAAAAAAATATCCGGAATAAATGCCGTTCCGACGGCCTCCGGTGCTTGCTATTCCGGGAACAAATCATTACCTTAGCAGTTTGAAAAGCTAAGACAAGACTTACCTAATCTACCATGCAAGAACAGCAAGAGAGAATCATCAAGATCAATATCGAGGAGGAGATGAAGACCGCCTACATCGACTATTCGATGTCGGTGATCGTATCGCGTGCGCTCCCGGACGTGCGGGACGGCCTCAAGCCGGTGCACCGCCGCGTGCTTTACGGGATGAGCAACGAACTGTCGCTCTACTCGGACAAACCATACAAGAAATCCGCCCGTATCGTGGGGGAAGTGCTGGGGAAATTCCACCCGCACGGCGACAGCTCGGTCTATGATGCCATGGTGCGCATGGCCCAGGAGTGGTCGATGCGCTACCCGTTGGTGGACGGGCAGGGTAACTTCGGCTCGGTGGACGGGGACAGTCCTGCGGCCATGCGTTACACCGAAGCGAGGATGCAGAAGATCTCCGACGAAGTGATGGCGGACATCGACAAGGAGACGGTCGACTTCACGCTGAACTTCGACGATACCATCTACGAGCCGACTGTACTGCCGACCAAGATACCGCTGCTGCTGGTGAACGGCAGCTCGGGGATCGCCGTGGGGATGGCGACCAATATGCCGCCCCACAACCTTTCCGATACCATCGACGCCATCGACGCCTATATCGACAATCCCGATATCGAGATGGACGAATTGATCGGCCTGATCAAAGCGCCGGATTTTCCGACCGGTGGGATTATCTACGGCTACGAAGGCGTGCGCGAGGCCTATGAAACGGGGCGCGGGCGCGTGGTTATCCGCTCCAAGACCGACATCGAGCATACGGCGTCGGGCCGCGAGTGCATCGTGATCACCGAGATTCCCTATCAGGTGAACAAGGCCGAAATGATCCGCAAGATCGCCGACCTGATCAATGAGAAGAAGATCGAGGGGATTTCGTACATCAACGACGAATCCGACCGCAACGGGATGCGGATCGTCATCATCCTGAAACACGATGCGGTGGCGAGCGTCGTGCTCAATACGCTGTTCAAATACACGCAGCTGCAATCCACTTTCTCGGTCAACAATATCGCCTTGGTGGATGGGCGGCCGCGGGCGCTGAACCTCAAGCAGTTGATCAAATACTTCGTGCGGCACCGGCACGACGTGGTGGTGCGGCGGACGAAGTACGATTTGCGCAAGGCGGAGGAAAGGGCACACATTTTGGAGGGCTTGCTCATTGCGCAGGACAATATCGACGAGGTGATCAGGATCATCCGGGCAGCCAAGAACGCCGACGAGGCCAAGGCGGGGCTTATCTCCCGGTTCAGCCTCAGCGAAGCGCAGGCGCAGGCGATCGTGGACATGCGGCTTCGGGCTTTGACGGGACTGGAACATGACAAATTGCAGGAGGAATACAACGAGCTGCGCAAGATGATCGCCTACTACAACGAGCTGCTGGAGAGCGAGCCGATGCAGATGCAGGTCATCAAGGAAGAGCTGAACGAAATGAAGGAGAAATACGGGGATAAACGGCGGAGCGAGATCGTACTCACCGCCGAAGAGTTCAACCCGGAAGACTTCTATGCGGACGAGGACGTGGTCATTACGATCAGCCACCTGGGGTATAT
>JAJBVQ010000155.1 GCA_020859745.1 Rikenellaceae bacterium | reverse complement strand
TTCAAATACATCGCTGCCGATCCGCGTTTCGACAATATGCACCTGATGCTGGAAACTCCTGACGAAAGCCGCTGGCCGGACGAGATCGCGCAGCTATACGCTTTCGCGGGGCAGCCGGGGCCGGGAAAATAAACGGCGTGTCGTAGTTTGTTTTATTGGCCGCGCCCTTTCCGGACGCGGCTTTTTATTGCGTTTTTTATCGGCGAATTTTCCTGCGACGAATCGGAAGGGTTTACATAACGGTTGGCAAAAACGAATGAACGATCGCCCTGCCCGTCTCGAACCGCTCATTCCCCCCCGGAAAAGTCCGCGGCCAACGCGGGAACTCAACATCAACCGTACGGTTGTTAAAATAGTTTCCGCGTCTCCCTTCGGTAAGGTGACGCAAACCCTGATAAAAGACGCAACGCGTCTGCGGAACAAGTCCCACGCAGGCGCTGGCCTCCGAAACCGTGGAAAAAGATAATGAAAGAAGGCTCCGCGATAGCGGCCGGCCCGGAGGTGCCGCTCGGCACTCGATTCGGGAGTTTATCCCGCCTTAAGGCGCAGGGCCGCACCTCGCATTGCTCGGTTTGCCCGCGCAGGCTCCGGGATCGGAACGACGATTAACCGTACGGTTAAACAGCACGTTTTGTTCGTCCCGCAGCCAGCGGTGGACAAAACGAGCGAAGCGATGTTGCGGGCCGCTACTCGACTATTCGTTTCCCTGTTCCGTGCCGAAGCTATTCCGCTCTCTCGGGTTCGGCCTGCGCGCACGCCGAAGTGGCTGTATCTACCCCAAGCAGCCTGCCGCGGCTCAACATTAACACGGAAGACACGTCTTTCGGATCGAGCCTGCGGAGAACCGGAATCGCGGCACGAAGCGGCGTGTTGCGGTCCTCCGCTGCGTCAGGCTCCGGCCCGCACGCTGCCGCGCACGTGTTGCCTGTCTTAATTGTCGGCCACTCCCCGCCGTCACCGGGCGGACGCCAAAGGCGCTGGCAACAAGCCCGGCGACTCTGGAGAGTCGCGCTTCTCGCTCATCGTCTTATTGCGGCTTCGGGCTTACGCCCCCAGCAGCCCATGCGACAAACCGGATACCGGCCTGTTCAGGTTCCTGCGCTCCCCAAGCGGCTTCTCCGCGGGCGCAGGAACCGCCGCTGGCGCGAAGACTCAGCTACTCACTCACAACCCCGCTACAACCTGAAGCACACGCTTCGGGCCGCCGCCGCAAAAACACAGTCGCGCCACCGAACAAGCACCCTCGTCATCCTTATACGCTGCAGCGTGACCTCACCCGCAAAAAGGCATCCGGAGCGGAAACTCAAGACCGCCATAAACCCAGGCGGCATGTCCGACAGCAACGGGCCTCTTTTCCTTCTGGAAAAGAGGCCCGTAACCGCTATCTACCGCAGCCGCCTGTACCGCGGCCTGCCAAGCGCCTTATCCCACAGCATCCCCCAGGCGAAACCCGCATGCGCCCACAGCGTCCGCAACAGGCCGTAGTGGCGCCGCATGATCTCCCACCGCTCCCGCCAACTCGCCCGGCGGCGGCGCGTTGAAAGTCCACCCGTCGTGAAACAGCTCATGATCAGCCCCGTGTCCACCACCGACGCGGCCCTCTTCAGGCACTCGATCACCCAGTCGATGTCCGCCGCCAGCCGGTAACGCCCCGTAGCGTACAGCGGCGCGATCTCCCGCCGCACGATGAACGACTGGTGGCACACCACCATCCCCCGCTCCAGCGAGCGCCACGTCAGCCCCCCCTTCGGCAGCCGCTTCTTGCGCAACCCCAGCGCCTTCCCCTCCGGAGTGACCACCAGCGTCTCCCCGTAATAAATATCCGCCAACCCACCCGCTGCCGATACCCCGTCCGGCCCGAAAATTTTCGTCAGTATATCCCTTTCGTGCACCGTATCCCCCGCATTCACGAACCACAGGTAATCCCCCGTCGCCGCCCGGATACCCTTGTTCATCGCATCGTACAGCCCCCCGTCCGGCTCGCTCACCCCGAACGAAATCAACTCCCCGTAACGCTCCATCACAGCCGTCGTGCCGTCCGTCGATCCCCCGTCGATCACCACCACCTCCAGCTCCGCCGCCGAGCGGTCCAGCGCCGACAGGTTCGCCAGCGTCCGCTCCAGCTCAGCCGCCGCGTTCCACACCACCGTTATTACCGAAACTTTAACCATAGCCTCAAAAGGGAATTATTCCCCGCAAAATTACTATATTTGACACGATTTCGCACCATCCGCGAACCACACCCTGCAAGAGACACGATCCATGAGCAACTATAAGACCACCATCCGCGTCACCCTCTTCATCGTCACCGCCCTTTTGGTCGGCGTCTCCCTCGGCATTATGCTCGAACGCGCCGCCCTGCGCGACGCCTACACCGACGCCCGCCAGGGCGACAAACTCAGCTGGGCCCTGAGCGAGATCGAAGAGCGCTACGTCGATCCCATCACCCGCGACTCGCTGGCCGAACTCGCCCTGCCCCTGCTCTTGCAGGATCTCGATCCGCATTCCGTTTACATACCCGCCAGCGAGTTCGCCGCCACCAACGAACCCCTGACCGGCACCTTCGACGGCATCGGCGTGATGTTCAACATGCTGACCGACACCGTCCAGATCACCAACGTCATCTCCGGCGGGCCCAGCGCCGCCGCCGGGATCGTCGCCGGCGACCGGATCATCACCGTGGATGACAGCACCATCGCCGGCGTGAAGATGGACCAGGACAAAGTCGTCGGCATGCTGCGCGGCAAGCGCGGTTCCACCGTCAAATTAGGCATCCTGCGGGCGCCCGCACAAGAGTTGCTGCCCGTGACCATCACCCGCGGCGCCATCCCCGTCAAGAGCCTGGAAGCCGCCTTCATCGTACCCGGCAAACCCGAAGTCGGGTACATCAAATTCGGCCGGTTCGCCGCCACCACCCACAGCGAAGTGCTCGCCGCCCTGATGCAACTGCGCGAACAGGGAGTCCGGAAAGTGATCCTCGACCTGCGCGGCAACGGCGGGGGATACCTCGACCAGGCCATCTACATCGCCAACGAATTCCTGCCCAAAGGACATAAGATCGTCTACACCGAAGGCCACGCCTCGCCCCGTGCCGACCAGAACGCCGACGGACGCGGCCGGTTCCAGGACATCGAGCTGGCCGTGGTGATCGACGAGAACTCCGCCTCCGCTTCCGAGATCGTCGCCGGAGCCATACAGGACAACGACCGCGGCGTGATCGTCGGCCGCCGCTCGTTCGGCAAAGGGCTCGTGCAGGAGCAGATCCCCTACCCGCTCGACGGCTCCGCCATGCGGCTGACCATCGCCCGGTACTACACCCCCGTGGGGCGGTCGATCCAGAAACCCTACACTCCCGGCCACGGGGACGACTACAACGGCGAACTGATCCGCCGTTACGAACACAACGAGATGCTCACCGCCGACAGCATCCACCTGACAGACTCGCTGAAAT
>JAJBVQ010000128.1 GCA_020859745.1 Rikenellaceae bacterium | reverse complement strand
ATCGTGTCGGTGGCTTACGGGAAGCCGGCGATGGCGGTGGACACGCATGTGTTCCGGGTGGCGGAGCGGATCGGGCTGACGACGGGGTCGAAAAACCCGCTGCAAACGGAACGGGCCTTGGTGGCGCATATTCCGCGGGAGTTGCTGGGTACGGCGCACCACTGGCTGATTCTGCACGGGCGCTATGTCTGCACGGCGCGAGCGCCGAAGTGCGAAACGTGCGGCATCGCACCGTGGTGCCGCTACCGGCAGCGGGAGCTGAAGAAGGCGGCCTCTTCGCCGGCGAAACGGGCACGGGAACAAGAGGCTTGATTTCACTGCGGGGACTTGGGGGGCTGGGAGTTCTTGCGGCAGCGGCGGGTCGAGCGCCCGGGAGGGCTTGCAATCGGGACGCTTGCGGCCTAATTGCGGACCTCCCGGTGGGAGGCGTCCGGCCCGCGCGACCCTGACGGGTCGCCGGCGAGTGAGAAAAGTCCCTGTGCCACGGGGCATCCAAATGCGAGTAGCCTTTATTCCCGCGTCAGCGGGACAACTCCCTGGCAGGCGCCGGCCGCCGAAACCGTTCAACGGATAATGAAAGAAGCTTCCGCGTCAGCGGGCGGGCCGGAGCCACCCCGGGCGAAGGGCCGCAAAGCGTCCCTCGCTGGCTCCGAACCGAAAAAAGAGCAAACAAAAAGACCCCGAGAGGCCCGGATCGTTGTTTACCGGTAGCGACGGGCCGTATGACAGATGTTCGGAGCGAACTTTTATAGCCTTCGGCTCCCGCCGAACAACAAAGCACGGGCGCGCGCCCACGACCAATCTGACAATAAAAAGGCCCCGTGCGGGGCCATAAAATAAACGCGGGACGGAAAAAGAGGGTCAGCCCGGCCCCTTATGCCAACACGCCGAAATCACGCAGGGCGTCGTTCAGCGTGGTCTTGCGGTCGGTAGACTCTTTGCGCCGGCCGATAATCAGGGCGCAGGGCACCTGGTACTCCCCGGCGGGAAAATGCTTGGTGTAGGAGCCGGGGATCACCACCGAACGAGGCGGCACGTACCCTTTATACTGGACGGGGTCGGCGGCGGTCACGTCGATGATCTTGGTCGATCCGGTAATCACGACGTTGGCCCCCAGCACGGCCTCGGCGCCGATATGCGCCCCTTCGACGATGATGCACCGAGAGCCGATAAAGCAGTGGTCTTCAATAATCACGGGCGCGGCCTGTACCGGCTCCAGCACGCCGCCGATACCGACTCCGCCGGACAGGTGGACGCTCTTGCCGATCTGGGCGCACGACCCGACGGTGGCCCATGTGTCGACCATTGTGCCGGAATCCACATAGGCCCCGATATTGACATACGAGGGCATCATAATGACGCCGGGCGCCAGGTAGGACCCGTACCGGGCCACGCCGTTGGGCACCACGCGCACGCCCAGGGACTCGAAGTCCTGCTTGGTCTCCATCTTGTCGAAAAATTCGATGTCGCCGCTGCTCATTTTCCGCATTTTCTGGATGGGAAAATAGAGAATGACGGCTTTCTTGACCCATTCGTTGACCTGCCACGTGCCGTCGCCGAGGGGCTGGGCGGTGCGCAGTTTCCCTTTGTCGAGGAGTTCGATGACCTGCCGGATGGCCTCCTGCGAGTCGGCGCGATCGAGCAGGCCGCGGTCATCCCAGATGGCTTCGATCGTTTTCCTGAGTTCTGTCAGTTCCATATTGAATCGTTTTTATTGTTTGTCAGGTATCTCCTTTCGCCCAAAGGCGAAAGGACAGCCCGCGCCTCCCCCCGCGCGGGGCTGAAGCCCCGTGCAGCCGCGGGCCGCACGAGGATCCAAAGAACGGTCATTTCCCGCTCCCCTTCCCGTCGGGCACCCGCCGCATCCGCACGAAAACGGGATTGTGGTCGGACCACGGCAGCCCGTCGGAGCGGTAGCCGAGGGTCTCGAACACGGGGGAGTGGAATATGTAGTCGATGCGGAGCATCGAGAAAAGTCGGTTGTAGGTATAGGCGAATCCGGCGCCGGCGTTGATGAAGGAGTCCTCCAGCCCGCCGCGCATCTTTTTGTAGGTATAGGAGACGGGGGTGTCGTTGAAGTCGCCGACAACGATGGCGGGATAGGGCGACGAGGCGATCATCCGCGAAACGGTATCGACCTGCACGGCGCGCCGCCGGTAGTTGGCCTTGAGCCGGGATCCGAGGCTGCGCACGAATTGCTCGGCGCCGTCCTGGCCGCGCACCTGGAGCCGCTCGACGCGTTCCTGGCTGAGTTCGTCGACCTGTGTGGATTGTAAATGGTTGTTGAACAGGCGCACGGTATCGCCGGCCGGGGTCAGCAGGTCGGCGCGGAGCAGGGAGTTGGAGGACCCTTCGAAGATGGTGCGCCGGGCCGCCAGGATGGGCAGGCGGCTGAACACGGCGGTGCCGTACCCGATGTCGCCTTTGCCGCCGTAGATGAAGTTATAGGAGCGGTAAGGCCATTCGCGGTAGAGGCTGTCGATACGCTGCACGTCGGAGGGCTGCATGGTCTCGTACTCCTGAAAACAGATGATGTCGGGCTGCATGCGCCGCGCGTAGGCGGCGATGCTGTCGAGGGTGCGCAGGTAGCCGCGGTGCTCGGTCTGGCCGCGTGTGAAGCCGTGGACGTTGTAGGTGAGCACGGCGAGCTGGGCGGGGTCTTTGCGCCGGGCGGCGATGGCGCCGGGATCGCTCTCTTCGGCCTGGTAGTCTTTCCGGAAGTCGAACCGAACGAGGCTCCGAAGGTGCCCGATGCCGAGCAGCAGGGTCACGGCGGGAACGAGGGCCCACCACCGCCAGCGGACGACCCACACCAGGAGCATCACGAAGTTGCCGAGGAACAGGAAGGGGGCGCCGAGGCCGAAGAAGGCGAAAATCCAGTTCTTCTCGGGGCTGATGCCGGTGGAGAGGTAGGCCATGACCAGCCCGGCGGCCAACCCAAGGGTGAGCAGCACGAGGAAGATGTCGAGCAGCACGCGCCACACGTTGACGGGGCGGCTCTGGTCGATGTAGTAGTATTCGTTTCCTGCGCTGTTGCGGCTGGCACTCATGGATTTCGGTACTCTTTTTCTAATGGAATGATGTTTCGTCCTTTTTTCCGGTGGACTTTCCGTTATCCGGTCCGGCGCACCCTGCCTCCCTCGGGGCGCGCCGGCCATTCTTGCGAATGGAGGCTTTTCATTTTTTATGCGGGCGGGGCGCTTGGTGGCGGTTCAAGGGATCGTTTAATCGTGAGTCCCCGCAACAGCGGTCAGGCCGGAGCTAGCGGTGCCGCTGGGCACTCCAGCCGGGGTGTAACTATCCACTTTGCCCTACGCCCATCTCCCAATGCGGTTCCGACGCTGATACATGAATCAGTCCACAGCCGGCGGAGGCAAATAACGAGCTTCGCGAGTTCAGCCCTCCGCCTTAGGCGAAGTATACTCCCGGTTCGAGTGCCGAGCGGCACCTGCGGGCGGACCGCTAACGCGGC
>JAJBVQ010000231.1 GCA_020859745.1 Rikenellaceae bacterium | reverse complement strand
GCAGAAACTATTACCGCCGCAGCTGCGGACGGTAATTGCCCGTGAGGCGGGATTGTCCGTGTCGAAAACTTTGGATTCCCTGTCGGCGGCTGACAGCGTGCGGCTTGTCTGTGCTTTGAAGGGGTGGCGGTTCCCGGTGCGCGATTACCGGCCGTTCACTGAGGCGATCGTTACGGCGGGAGGCGTTGAACTCTCGGAGGTCGATCCCCAGACGATGGAGTCTCTGAAGATCAAGGGGCTCTATTTTGCGGGGGAGCTGCTGGATATCGATGCGGATACGGGGGGGTATAACATTCAGGTGGCGCTGTCGACGGGCTATCTGGCGGCGAAGGCGATAACGGAGGTTTGCAGATGACTTTTTATCAGTTGTATACGCGTTTGCGGCATGCTTTTACTGCGGCGCATTGGCGGGGCTATGCGGTCCATTCGCCGATGATGTACCGGTTTATCCGCGAGGTGGTCTTGCCTAACCGTCGCCGGACGCTTCCGGCGGCTATCGCCGACCGGTACGGGGCGGAAAATGTGGCTGCTGTGGGATCGGTGCCGGAGCTTCTGGCGCTCGATTCTCCGCCGGCGGTGGTCTTGCTCCGGGAACCGTTCCGTTCGGCGCGGGAGCGGAGGGAGTTCGAGGCGTGGTATGCGCAAACGCATGTCGTCGCGGCGCATTTGCAGGGCCTCGTGGTGCTCTTTTTCGACCCGAAATTGCAGAAGCAGTTCTTCCGCATCAGAAATTGACTAACTTGCACTCTTATGGAAAACCGCGAAGAGATCATTTCGATCGAAAATATACGGAAGACTTATGTGGTCGGCACGCAGGAGGTGCATGCGCTGGCGGGCGTGGACCTGAAGATTTGGCGCAACGATTATGTGGCGATCATGGGGCCGTCGGGTTCGGGCAAATCGACGCTTATGAATATCCTGGGCTGTCTGGATACGCCGACTTCGGGCCGCTATGTGCTGAACGGTACGGATGTGAGCCATATGGACGAGGATGAACTGGCGGAGGTGCGCAACAAGGAGATCGGCTTCGTTTTCCAGACGTTCAACCTGTTGCCGCGCTATACGGCGCTGGAGAATGTCGCGGTGCCGCTGATCTATGCGGGGGTGTCGAAGTCGAAGCGGCTGCACCGGGCGGACGAGGCTCTGCATAGCGTGGGGCTGGGCGACCGTATGGAGCACAAGCCGAACGAGATGAGCGGCGGCCAGCGGCAGCGGGTGGCTGTGGCCCGTGCTTTGATCAATAATCCTTCGATCATCCTGGCTGACGAACCGACGGGCAACCTGGATACGAAGACGTCGATCGACATCATGCACCTGTTCGAACGGATCTATGAGTCGGGGAATACGGTGATCGTGGTGACGCACGAGGAGGATATCGCGCGCCATGCGCGGCGTATCGTGCGCCTGAGGGACGGGGTGGTCGAGTCGGACCGGATCAACGAACATCCGGCCCTGCAAAATTAAACGACGGAATAATTATTATAGGGATGAAAATTTACACACGTACGGGCGACAAGGGGACCACCTCGTTGGTAGGCGGTACGCGGGCCGCCAAGAACGACCCCCGGATCGAGGCATACGGTACCGTCGACGAACTGATGGCCCATACCGGTTACCTGCACGACATGCTCGGCGAAAAGCACCAGGAAGAGAAAAAACAACTCGAGTGGGTGCTCGACAGGCTGATGAGCTGTGCATCCCTGCTGGCATCTGAAGACACCCTGATGGCCAAACTGCCGCAGGTATTTCCCGACGACATTGCTCGGTTGGAAAAGCATATAGACGAGTTGCAGGAGGGATTGCCTGAGTTGCGGCATTTCACCCTGCCGTGCGGACATCCGCAGCTGTCGTACAGCCATATTTGCAGGACGGTCTGCCGTCGCGCCGAGCGGCGGGTGGTCGGTGCCGCCGAACAATATCCGGACGTACCTGAAACAGTCAGGGGATACCTGAACCGGCTGTCGGATTACTTTTACGCCTTGGGGCGGAGGCTGGGATACGACCTGGGTGCGGCGGATGTACCCTGGGAACCGAAAAAATAATGACCCCCTGCCGATTGTATCCCGAAAAATTTGTTATTTTTGCGACTTCCGGAGACCGACTGTCCCTGGAAAGGTGAGAGTTAACAAACACGCGAAAACTATGTACTGGACACTTGAACTGGCATCCAAACTCGAAGATGCACCCTGGCCCGCCACCAAAGACGAGCTGATCGACTATGCCATTCGTTCGGGCGCTCCGCTGGAGGTGATCGAGAACCTGCAGGAGATCGAGGACGAGGGCGAGATCTACGAAAGTATCGAGGATATTTGGCCGGACTATCCGAGCAAGGACGACTTCTTCTTCAACGAAGACGAATATTAATCAGCGCAGTTTTCTGTTCCGCGGGGGCCGCAAGCCCTTGGAGGGATATCTTTTTACCGTACATTACCATATACCGTTGTTTCCATGCTTAGTCGCCGACTGCTCCGCATCAAGACCGTCAAATCGCTCTACAGTTATTTCCAATCCGGGGAAGAATCGCTTATCCGTTCCGGGAAAGAACTGACTGTGAGCATTCAGAAAAGCTATGAGCTTTACCTGATGATGATCGCCCTTATCGGCGAAGTGGCCGAAGTGGCGCGCGAACGGATCGCGATCGGGCAAGCCAAAATGATGCCTACGGAGGAGGATCTGAATCCGAACCGGCGATTCGTGGACAACCGGGTGATCGCAAAGATCGAGGAGAGCGCCGTGCTGGCCGATGCCATGACCCGCTGCAAGGCGAGTTGGAAGGGGCAGCAGGCCCTCATCAAGCGGCTTTACCAGGATATGGCCGCCGCACCGTATTACAAACGGTACATGGAGTCGGTGGTGCCCGAAAGCGAGAAAGAGGCTTTTGCCGCCGACCGCCGGTTCGTGACCGATTTCCTTTCGACCCATATCGAGGACAACGACTATTTCGAAGAGGCGCTGGAGGAGATGTCGATGTACTGGGTCGACGATATCTCTTATTGCCTGGGTCTGGCCATGCGGACCATCGGGTTCCTGAACGAGAGATCGGCCGACCTCGATGTCATGCCGATGTACAAGAACGACGATGACAAGGAGTATGTGGAAACGCTGTTCCGCAAGGCCCTGGTCAACCATGAGGAGTATTTCGGCTATATCGACAAGTTCACCCAGAACTGGGACTTTGACCGGATCGCCTTCATGGACAAGTTGATCATGCTGGCGGCCATTACCGAGCTGATCAAGTTCCCGACCATACCGGTGAAAGTGACCCTGGACGAGTTCATCGAAATATCGAAATACTATTCCACGCCGGGCAGCAGCGTGTTCGTGAACGGGATACTGGACAAACTGGTGGTGTGGCTGACCGAGGAGGGCAAGATCGCCAAAACGGGACGGGGACTGATCGACACGGCCGTTTCCAAAGATAAACCGACGAATAATGCGTAGATTATTTCTCTCTATATTGATCGCATGTCTGG
>JAJBVQ010000146.1 GCA_020859745.1 Rikenellaceae bacterium | reverse complement strand
TCGGTTGAAAGAAAGGGACCCAAAGAACTTTTGAGCCAGCTGCGCTACTCCTTAGTCTGCCGAAAGGCTTAATCCTTTGGGGTGCGAAAAAAGGGGCCGCTCGATGTAATAACTACATAAGCGGCCCCTTTTCCGTACCCCAAAAAGACTAAGGCATTGATAGATTTAGGATGCGCCAGCATCCTCGAAAGTTTTTTTGGTTCTTTTTGTTCACAAAAAGAACAGTACCCTACAGGGGTAATGAAAAACCGGACGATTGATTGGATACGGCACGGTTGTTGAAATATATTCCTTTCGTAGACAAAATATGTTAAACTTCAAATTTATTGCCTTATGTATTTTTTATGGTTTATTCTTATCGGACTGGTAGCCGGGTGGCTCGGCAGCCTTATCATGAAAGGCAGCGGCTCGGGTCTGCTGCTGAACATTATTATCGGCATCATCGGCGGGGTGCTGGGCGGATGGCTTTTCAGCCTTTTCGGCCTCGTTCCGGTCGGTACGCTGGGCAGCCTGCTGACCGCTTTGGTCGGCGCTATCGTCCTGCTCTGGATCGTATCGCTCATCAGAAGACCTAAGCGTACTGCGTAAAGTTTCCGGCTGCGGCCGGAGACCGTGAGCCGTTTGCGGATCGCCGCGAACGGCTCACGGTGTTTTTATAGGATAATGACGATCGACCCGGCGACGATCAGCGCGCCGCCCACGAGCGTTTTCGGGTCGGCCGGCTCGCCGAGGACGACGATCCCGAGGATAATGGTGATCGCCACGCTGAGTTTATCGATCGGCGCCACTTTGGAAGCGTCCCCCTCCTGCAAGGCTTTGAAATAGAAGAGCCAGGAGAGGCCCGTCGCCACCCCCGACAGCACGAGGAACAGCAGGTTGTGTCTCGACAGGATTTTGGCTTCCCGCAGGTGCCCGGAAAAGATAACGATGCCCCAGGTTATCAGCAGGATAACTGCCGTCCGGATCGCCGTGGCCAGGTTGGAATTGACCCCTTTGACGCCGACTTTGGCCAGTATGGCGGTCAGGGCGGCGAAAACGGCCGAAAGCAAGGCGTAGAATTTCCACATACGCGCAGGTTACAGATAGGTGGTGATGACTTGCTTGGCGAAGCGGGTCTCCAGTGTGCGGGCGATGGCTCCCAGCACCTTGCGCCGCAGGATCAGCGTTTCGGCATCCGCCGCCGCCGTGTTGCTTTTGCGCATGCCCACGATCATCTCGATCCGGTCGGAGGCGAGCAGCAGTTCGCAGATATGGTAGGCCGGTCCCCGTCCGGTCGGCATCTCGGCGTAGTTCTCCAGTATTTCCAGCGTTTTGCTCAGCGTGAGCAGCCCTTCGGTCACCAGGTCGAGACCGGCGATCTCCCATTGCGGCGGCAGTTCGGGATCGGTGGAGGTGAGCTGCCGCCGCAGCCCGGTGCCCCAATATCCGGCGATCTGCCGGGCCAGCAGATGGCCGCAGACGATCTTCCGCCCGTCGAAATTCCGCAGCCGGTCGGCCAGCAGCGCGATGTCCGAGGTCATCGAGGGAGGGCACGAACACAATATCGCCTTGCGCGGTTCCCGGATATGTACGGCCACGCAACTAATGTCGTCGTGCGGCGTGCCGTCGTCGTTCTCCACGGACTGGTTCAGCAACCGCTGCGCCAGCGTCGCCGAAGGCATGTCCGACTCGTTGTGCAGCTTGTCGTTCAGGAAAGCCTGAACGTTGTCGCGGCCCCAGCCGAAAGGGTAGCGGTCGGTGCCCAGCCCGCTCTGCGTCACGCCGTCGGTGGCCAGCACGATCCGGTCGCCGCAGCGCATGGTGAAACTGCCGGTATGGAAAGTCTGTGTCCGTCCGGTCTGCGGGTTGGCATACGGATGCGCCTGCCGTTCGACCTGCAAAGGCTCCGTTCCCCGGAAGATAAAGGCTTGTGGATTGTCGTATTCGATCAGCCGGACGATGCCGCTGCGATGGTCGATGTCCACGAGGGTGAAAGTGGAGTAGCTGATCTTCCGTACGCTGCATACCGGCAGGGTCTGCATCACGGTCCGCGCCGTCTCTTCGATGGATTGCGGCGCTCCGGCCATCCCCATGAAGATGGAGGCGGTCAGGGTGGAGAGCAGGTGGGCTTTGACCCCGTGGCCCATGCCGTCGGAGAGCACCAGTACGGTATGCCCGTGGGCCGGAAACTGCTGTTGCAGGAAGCTGTCGCCGCAGGGGGCGTTGTTCCCGCAGCAGGCTTGCTTGCAGGCGGTTTCGACAAAGAGGCCGGAGGTTTTCATCGCGGGTCCTCTTTTTTCCCGGAGCCCTGCAAAGCACGGATCACGGAACCGATCGTTTTGGCGCTTTCGGAGACCTCCTCGCCCAGCAGGAACGCGATCTGCTGGATCATCCGGATATTGCGGTCGGCGGTTTGCTGGAGCCGGGCCGTCAGCTCCTCCACCTGTATGTCGGGATCGGCCAGATTGCGCAGCAGGACGATGCTCAACTCGCCGCGCCGGATGTTGTAAACCGACAGGGTGTAAGGCACCCCGTCCAGCACGATGTCCTCCCGTTCGGTATCTTCGCCCGACGTGTGGACAGTCTCCGCCACGGTGCATATCTCCCGTGGCAGGATGGCGTTCAGGGGCACTCCGTCCAGCGCCGGGGCACTCTCGGCGAGCTGGGCGGCCCGGTAACCCCCGAGCCGGATAAACGCCGCGTTGGCCAGCAGGATGTTCATCCCCGGCCCCACGGCGGCCGAGGGGGCCGGGAGCTTGCGGATAAGGGTATGCAGCGTGCGGACGCTGTCCGTCTCGCGTTCGCGCAGGCGGCGGTTTTCGGCTTCGAGTCGCTCGATCCGGCCGAGCAGTTCTTCCTGTGACATCATAGGGGCTAATCGAGAACGATATCGAACTGGTCGTACGGCGCGGTGCGCCACGCCTTGTCGCAGGTCAGCGCCGAAACAGCGAACAAGGGCGAGAAGGTGCGCACTTTGATAGTCTTCCCGTCCGGCATGAACTCGAGAATGCGCAGCCAGCCGTCGCCGCCGTTTCCGTGCCACTGGTTGTCGGCCGTCTGGGCGTTGAACATCATCTGGGCCACCGTTTTGCCCGCCGCGTTGCGGTCGGTGCGGAAGCTGACGTTGCCTTCGTAGTCGCTGATGTCGCACTCATGGCCGCACAGCACCAACCGTATGTTCGGCGACGGAGTGACCAACTTGTCGAAGATCGCTTTGCCATAGTTGGCCGGCGAGACGCGGTAGCCCTCTTTTTCGATGTGTTCGGCGGCCGACGAGAGGTAAGAGTGGGTCAGCAGGATCACTTTGTGGTTTTTGTACTCCGGTCGGGCGACCAAAGTTTTCGCCCATTCGATCGCCTCGTCGCGTGGGGCGAACTCCAGCGAAACGACCAGCAGTTTGCCCCACGTGTCGCTTTCGAACTCGTAAGCGGCATTCTCCAGCGTCGGAATGTCCCGGTAATTCAGACCGGTCGAGACCAGCGACATGCGCCCCAGTGGATGCCGTAAGCTGGGGAAATAG
>JAJBVQ010000080.1 GCA_020859745.1 Rikenellaceae bacterium | reverse complement strand
GGGGGTGACCTATGTGACGGAGTCGCAGCGGGCGGTGCGGGGGAGCGATGTGGAGTTGCAGCGGGACAACCTGCTCAAACGGGATACTTTACTGGCGCGGAAGGCGCGGCTGGAGGCGGACAGCATGGTGTTGGTGCGGGAGGTCGAGTTCCTGCGGGCGAACGCCAAGCAGGAGGCTCCTTCCGTGACTCAGTTGGCGGCGGCGGACAAGTGGATGCGGGAGAGGTATGCGGAGGTGTATGAGGCCCAGCGCAGGAACAGCGAAGCCCGTGGTGCGCTCGACAAGGAGTTGGCGGCCACCGACAGGCTGATCCGGAGGGTGGAAGCGCAGGCATCCCGCGTGACGCTGGTGCGGGCCAAAGTGAATAGCCGGAGGGAGCAAAGGGCGGAGTTCGAACTCTCCTTTTTTTCGAACGCGGCCCAATGGAGGCCGGTCTATTTTTTCCGGTTCGACTCCGGAAAGCGGTCGGCGGAGCTGGACTACCAGGCGACGGTCAAGCAGTGGACCAATTACGACTGGAGCCGGGTTCCGGCGACGCTGAGCTACGGAACGCCGATGAGGTCGCTGAACCGGCCGAAATTATATACCCGGACGGTGGATTACAGGGCGCCGCTCCCGAAAATAGTCAAACGGACGGACGACCGGATTCTGGACTTGGATGTTACCCAGGATTTAGCGGTGGATGTCGCTAAGTTCGGGGGTAACTATGTAGAAGAGGAGGAAGATAATTATGCCCCTGCGCCGATAGCGGGCATGGAGGTGTCGGAAAACAGTGTGAGTTACCGGCTGGCGCGGCCGCTGACGCTGGCGACCTCTTCGGACGACGGGCAGATCCAGCAGACGGTGCAGGTGCGCCGGGATACGATCCCGGTGCTGTACGATTACGAGGTGACGCCGAAGGTCAGCACCGATGTGCTGCTGCTGGCGCGGGTGCCGGGGTGGCAGCAGCTTCACCTGGCGGACGGCCGGATCAATGTTTTCTGCGACGGGCGCATGCTGGGGCAGTCGAACCTGTCGGTGCGGAGCTCGCAGGATACGCTGGTGCTGCCGCTGACGTACGAACCGCAGGTGGTCGTCGAACGCAGCGAAAAGGGGGACTACAAGGAGCGGGCGGCGGGCTCGAAGATGGAGCGGACGCGCTCGTATGAGATAAAGATCAAGAACAACAAGGAGTTTCCGGTGAGCCTGACGGTGAAGGACCAGTATCCGGTGTCTAATACGGACGAGGTGGAGGTGGCCCTGACGGAGAGTTCGGGGGCGCATGCGGAGGCCGGATCGGGGATGCTGACCTGGAAATTGGAGCTGGAGCCGGGTGCGGAACGGATTTTGACATTCACCTACTCAGTGCGTTATCCGAAGGGGGGCACGGTCTATTTTTAACGAACGAATAAACGGTTACGGATTATGAAACGACTGGGAAACGGGGCCGTCGGGGCCATCTTGTCGGCAGGGGCCGCGGTTTTAGTGCTTGCGGGCATGGTGTCGTGCGGCGGCAAAGCCAAGAATACGACCGGGGTACGGCCCGTCGAGGTCGTTTACAACCCGTTGGTGGAGAGCTTCACCGCCGGGACTATCGGCCGGCGTGATCCGGTCTCCGTGACGCTGACCGATGCCGTGGCGGCGGATGCGCGCCTGGGAAAGTATATCGAGATCTCGCCGAGGGTCAAGGGGGTATGGGCGGTGTCGGAAGAGGACCCGCGGACGCTGGTCTTCACGCCCGGCCCGGAGTTCGGGCGCGGGGTGCTCTACACGGTGAAGATGGAGCTGGGGGGACTGTTGCCGGGGAACCCGGAGGCGCGGGATTTCTCGTTCTCGTTCAAGACGCTGCCGGTCGATGCCGCGGCGGAGCTGGCCTCGTTCACGGTGGAGCCGGACGATACCTATACGGTCGAAGGGACTTTGTATACGGCGGATTACGAGGACTCCGCCCAGGTTAAGAGCATGGCCCGCTGGGACGGGCTGCGGGACGGGAGCGTGCATTGGATGCACAGTGCGGACGGGCGTAGCCACGGGTTTGTGGTATCGGGGATAAAGGCTGCGGGATCGGCGGGAAAGCTGACCCTGACGGTGAAGGATAAAAAGGCGGGGTACGGGAAACAGGAGGTGCTGGATGTGGCGCTGCCGGCGGCGGGCGATTTCGGGCTGCACTCCGTGGACTATTCCGCGGACCGGGAGAAGTATATCGAGGTGCGCTTCACGCAGCGGCTCGACCCGGAGCAGGATATGGACGGGCTGGTGTGGCTGGACGGGGTGAACTCGGTGAGGCAGGTCGAGGGGAACAAGGTGCTGGTCTATCCGGACATGTCGTCGTTGAAAGACGAGGACGGGCAGGTGAGCGTGACGCTGTGCGTGGACGCTTCGCTGCGGTCGGCGGAGGGGAAAAAGCTGGGGAAGGATGTGCGGCGGACGGTGGTACTGGAGAACGGCGACCCGGCGGTGCGTTTTGTGGGGAAAGGCACGGTGGTGCCCCCGGTGTCGGCGCTGGTGGGCTCCAAAGGCGAGGGGCGGGGCGTCCCGTTCCAGGCGATCGGCCTGCGGGCGGTGCGGGTCGAGGTGTTCCGGATACTCGAAAATTCGGTGGGGCAGTTCCTGCAGGAGAACGAACTGTCGGACAACGACGGGGGAAGTATTATGCGGACGGCGCGGCCGGTGGCCTGCAAAACGATATTCCTGGACGGGGCGGGAGAACAGAAACTCAGGAAGTGGGCGACTTATTCGCTGAACCTGGACGAACTGGTGAAGCCTGAGCCGGGGGCTTTGTACCGCATTTCGCTGTCGTTCGACCGCTCGATGGCGGCGCTGCCTTGCATCCCGGCGGCGGAACGGCTCACCGAACAGGCGGCGCTGGCGGCCGACAAGGCGCGGTTCGAGGCGACTGTGAAACAGTTCGACAAGGGGGGCTACTATTGGAGCGGCAACGACTACGACTGGAGCGACTACAACTGGCGCGAGCGGAACGATCCGTGTACGCCGAGCTATTACTACAACGCTTCGGTGCAGCGGAACCTGCTGGTGACGGATTTGGGGGTGATCGCCAAGGCGTCGGACGAGCCGAAGATGCTGGTTATGGTGCACAGCATCACGACGACCAAGCCGGTGAAGGACGCGCATGTGGAGCTGCGGAATTTCCAGGGGCAGCGGGTCGGATGGGGCGTGACGGACGGCGACGGGCAGGTGGAGGTGAAGTATGAACAGGGGAGGCCGTACTACGCGGTGGTGTCGAAGGACGACCAGCGGACTTACCTGAAGGTCAATGCCGGGTCAGAGCTTTCGACCTCGACGTTCGACGTGTCGGGCGAGCAGGTGCAGGAGGGGTTGAGGGGTTTTATCTGGACGGAGCGCGGGGTATGGCGGCCGGGCGATACCATTTACATGAATTTCGTGACGGCGGGCGTGCGGCTGCCGAAGGGGCATCCGGTGACGGTCGAACTGCGTTCGCCGCTGGGGCAGCTGTACCAGCGGCGGGTGGCGACCAAAGCGGTCGGGGGTATCTATAGTTT
>JAJBVQ010000180.1 GCA_020859745.1 Rikenellaceae bacterium | reverse complement strand
GTTCTTTCTTTGTAAAGAAAGAACAGTACCAGACGAGGGTATAGATTTAACGAACCGATAATCAAAAGAGACTATGGCGACGATACGGCTGACCCGTGAATTTTCGTTTGAGATGGCCCACGCCCTCGAAGGCTACGACGGCCTCTGCAGGCACGTGCACGGCCACTCCTATAAACTATTCGTGACCGTGGCCGGCACCCCCTGCGATGACCCCGCCGATCCGAAATATGGGATGGTGATGGACTTCGGCGACCTCAAGCGGATCGTGAACGAACTGGTCGTAGACCGGTACGACCACGCCCTCATTCTGCGGCAGACCCCCGAGAATATGCAGTTACTCGAACAGGTGCGGACGAAGTGGGAGCGGGTCTATCTGGTGGACTACCAGCCCACCTGCGAGCAGATGATCGCCCGTTTCGCCGCGCAGATCGCCCGCGAGCTGCCCGAAGGCGTACGGCTGGCCGAACTGAAGCTCTACGAAACCGAAAAATCGCACGCCACCTGGCGGGCCGAGGACAATACCCCTTTATAATTTATAAGCCATTACGATGGAAAAACTATTCCTGATCGACGCCTACGCCCTGATCTTCAGGTTCCACTACGCTTTTATCAACCGGCCCATGCGCAACGCGCAGGGACTGAACACCTCGGCCATATTCGGGTTCGCCAAATTCCTGAACGAGATCATCGCCCGCGAGCAGCCCAAATACCTCGGCGTGGCATTCGACCCGCCGGGAGGATCGTTCCGGCGGGAACTCTATCCGCTCTACAAAGCCAACCGGGATGCTACGCCCGAAGATATTATCGCCGCCGTGCCCCATATCAAAGCCATACTCGAAGCCATGCGGATACCGGTACTGGAGGTGCCGGACTACGAGGCCGACGACGTGATCGGGACGCTCTCCTACAAGGCCTCGTGCTGCGACGAGTACGAAGTCTATATGGTGACCCCCGACAAAGACTACGGGCAGCTTATCAAAGAGCACGTCAGCATGTACAAGCCCGCCAAGGGGGGCGAGGGGATCGACATCGTGGGGCTGGATAAGGTGTGCGAGTGCTACGGCATCGCTGATCCGAAACAGGTCATCGACATACTGGCTTTGTGGGGCGACGCATCGGACAATATCCCCGGCGTGCCGGGGATCGGCGAGAAAGGGGCCAGGAAGCTGGTGGCCGAGTGGGGCGACGTGGAGAATATCATCGCCAACGCCGATGCGCTGACCCCGAAACTCCGGGCCTCGATCCTCGAAAACCAGGAGCAGTTGAGGCTCTCCAAAGTGCTGGCGACCATCAAACTGGACGTGCCGATCGAGTTCGACCCCCGGGCGTTGCAGATCGACGAGCCGGACTACGCCGCCCTGCGGAGCATCTATATCGAGCATAATTTCAATCTCTTATTGCGGGATATCGACAGCCGGCTGTTCCACAGCAGCGCGCTCAGGGCCGACACCGTACCCCCGTTGAGCACGCAGAAACCGGGCAAGCCGAAACCCTATTCCCAGCTGGCGGGGCAGATGTCGCTGTTCGACGAGCCGCAAGAGCGGCCCCAGGCAGATCTGGTGGTGCCGCCGACTCCCGCTTTAGCCACGGCGGAAGCTCTGGCAGAGCAGGCGGGATATGCGACGATCGCAACGACGGAGCATCATTACCACCTCGTTACTACCGACGCCCAATTGGCCGAACTGGTGGAGTTGCTCGAGAAATCCGAAAAATTCTGCTTCGACACCGAAACTTCGGGACTCGACCCGATCCGGTCGGAGCTGGTGGGGCTTTCGTTCGCGGTGAAGCCGCACGAAGCGTACTGGGTGCCTACTTCCGATGCGGAACGGCGGGCACGCGTTTTAACTGCCTTGAAACCTGTGTTCGAAAACGAAAAGATCGGCAAGATCGGCCAGAATATCAAGATCGACATGCTGGTGCTGATGCACGCGGCGGGGATCGAGGTGCGGGGGACGCTCTATGACACGATGATCATCCACTATCTGCTCGATCCGGAGGCCCGGCACGGGATGGACTTCCTCGCCAAGAGCTTCCTGGGCTACGAGCCGGTGCCGATCGAGGCGCTGATCGGCAAGGGGGCGAAGCAGACGTCGATGGCCGATGCCGACCCGGCGCTGGTGGCGGAGTATGCCGCCGAGGATGCGGATGTGACGTTGCAGCTTTACGATAAACTGTGGCCGCTGCTGGAGCAGACCCAGCAGACGGATCTTTACTGCCGGATCGAGGCTCCGCTGATCCCGGTGTTGGCGCGGATGGAGTATACCGGCGTGTTCGTCGACCGGGACATTCTCGGCGAATCGGGTGCCGCGCTGACTGTCGAGGCCGCCCGACTGGAGGCGGAGATACGGGAGATGGCCGGTGCGCCGGAGCTGAACGTCAATTCGGCCAAACAGCTCGGCGACGTGCTGTTCGAGGGGCTGAAGATCGACCCGAAGCCGAAAAAGACCAAAACGGGACAGTACCGCACCGACGAAGAGTATCTCCAGTCGCTGTCGGACAACCATCCGGTGATCGAAAAAATATTGGAGTACCGGGGGCTGAAAAAACTGCTCTCGACCTATATCGAGGCGCTGCCGCAGTTGATCAATCCGGATACGGGGCGGATCCATACGTCGTTCAACCAGGCGGTGACGGCGACCGGGCGGCTCAGTTCCACGAACCCTAATTTGCAGAATATCCCGATCCGCGATGCCGTGGGGCGCGAGATCCGCAAGGCATTCACGGCTCCGGACTACGAACATGTGATCGTGTCGGCGGACTATTCGCAGGTGGAGCTGCGGATCATGGCGCACCTGTCGGGAGACGAGGCGCTGCGGCAGGCGTTCCTCGACGGCGAGGATGTGCATACGGCCACGGCGGCCAAGGTTTTCGGGGTGTCGCCGGAGGAGGTGACGCGCGAACAGCGCCGAAGGGCCAAAACGGCTAACTTCGGGATCATTTACGGCATCTCGGCGTTCGGGCTGGCCACACGGCTGCATATCCCGCGGACGGAGGCCAAGGAGCTGATCGAGGGCTATTTCACCCACTATCCGGGGGTAAAGGAGTACATGGAGCGTGTGGTGGCCGAGGCGCGGGAACGGGGCTATGTGGAGACGATCTTCGGACGGCGCCGGTACCTTCGCGATATTCGTTCCAATAATTCGATGACCCGTTCGCTGGCAGAGCGGAATGCCATCAACGCCCCGATCCAGGGGAGCGCGGCGGATATTATGAAGATCGCGATGATCGAGGTGGACAAGTTGCTGCGCGAACGGAACAGCGGGGCGCGGATCGTTTTGCAGGTGCATGACGAACTGGTGCTGGAGGTGCCGCAGGGCGAGGTGACGGCGGTGACGGCGCTGGTGACCGAAGCGATGGCGGGGGCGGCGGAGCTGGCGGTGCCGCTGCTGGTCGAGGCCGATGCCGGAACCAGCTGGCTCGATGCGCATTAAACCGATCGCTTTTCTGTACCATCATTCTTTGTGTTTGAGGGTACTGTTCTCTTTGTGAACAACCGACGCTGCCGGC
>JAJBVQ010000137.1 GCA_020859745.1 Rikenellaceae bacterium | reverse complement strand
GCCATCCCGCCTAGGGCGGCGGGGGCGCGTGGGGCTCGGGGGCTGGGCTTCCGGGCAAAGTCTATTTCACCCGCGAATGGGGCGACAATGTGGACGACTGGAGTTCGCACAATTCGCCGAGCCGGGCGGCGCGCGGCTGGGGCGAGGTGCCGCAGCTGGTGCAGGCCAACCATTATGCGAAAAACGATTATTCCATTACTTCCTATGACGGCCTCTACCGCACTCCGGCATTCCATGTGGGGGGGACGTTGTGGCATTCGTTCGACCACCAGCGCGGCTATCATCCCGACCCGTTCTACGGGGGGCTGATGGATGCTTTCCGGCGGCCGAAATATTCCTACGAGATGTTCCGGGCGCAGGATCGCCGGGCCGAGCCGATGGTCTTCATCGCCAACGAGATGACGCCCTTCTCGCCGGAGGATGTGACGGTGTTCAGCAACTGCGACACGGTGGTTTTACACACTTTTGTCGGCTCCGACACGGTGCGAACCTATGTACGGGGTCGGGACAGCGATACCGCGGGGATGCCGTCGCCGGTGATCGTCTTTCCTGAAGCGTGGAACTTTATGGCCGACAAGGCGTTGTCGCGCGGCGGCAAGCAAAAGGAGGCCTATATCCTGGTCGAGGGTATTAAGAACGGCCGGGTCGTGGTTTCAGAGAAAAAGAGCATGTCGCGGCGGCCGACGAAGCTGGAACTCATTATCGACCGGGAGGGGACGAACGTGGTGGCGGACGGTTCGGACCTGGTGACGGTGGTGGCGCAGATCATGGACGGCAACGGCGTGATCAAGCGGCTGAACAACCAGAGCGTGCGTTTCACTATCGAAGGGGAAGGGCGGTTGCTGGTTCCCGCTTCGCAGGCGGCGGGCGTGCCGCTGGTGTGGGGCGAGGCTCCGGTGCTGGTGCAGACCAGCACGACGCCGGGGACGGTGAAAGTGAAAGCGGAGATCGCGGGGGTGCAGGGAGACTGGACGCCGCACGCGGCGGAGATCGAGTTCCGGACGGTGGAACCGTTGCAGCCTTTGGTCTATATGGATGCCGAAGTTCACCGCTCACCGGAAACCTCTTCGACGGCAACGCAGGCCGCCGGGAAACGGCAGTCGGAGGATATGCTCAAACAGGTCGAGGCGCAGCAGGAGGCGTTCGGCGAGCAACGGTAGGCGGTTTATGAGGGAAAAATATATTCTTTCGGCATTGGCGGCGATATGGCTTTCTATGGGCTGTATCACCGCCGGGCCGGTGAAAACGGGCCTCGAAGCGCTCCGCTCGTCGGGCTTCGAGGCGTTGCGCGGCAAACGGGTGGGGCTGGTCACCAACCCCACCGGGGTGGATGCCCGGCTGGTCTCCACGGTCGATATACTGGACAGCGCGGCGCGGACCGGGACTTTCAAACTGGCGGCCCTCTACGGGCCGGAGCATGGGGTGCGGGGGAATGCGGCGGCGGGCGAGAAGGTCGCTTCGGGCAACGATCCGCGAACCGGCGTGCGGGTGTTCAGCCTCTACGGGGCGACCCGCAAGCCGACGCCGCAGATGCTGGAGGGGATCGACGTGCTGGTCTTCGACATTCAGGACATAGCACGCGGAGCTATACCTATATCTCGACACTGGGCCGGGTGATGGAGGCCGCTGCGGAGAACGGAGTTGCTGTGGTGGTGCTCGACCGGCCGAATCCGCTGGGCGGGTTGCGCGTCGAGGGCTGCGAGAAGATCGTTCCGGGGTTCGCGTCGTTCGTGAGCGCCTATCCGGTGCCCTATGTGCACGGGATGACCGTGGGCGAGCTGGCGCGGCTGCTGAATGGCGAACGGATGTTCGGGAACGGGGTGCAGTGTGATTTGCAGGTGATTCCGATGGAGGGGTGGCGGCGGGAGATGGTGTGGAGCGACTGCGGATTGCCGTGGGTGCCGAGTTCGCCGCATATCCCGACCCCGGAAAGCGCTTTTTACTATCCCGCGACGGGCACGGCGGGCGAGTTGGGGACGCTGAGTATCGGCGTGGGTTACACCCTGCCGTTCCAGACCCTCGCGGCCCCGTGGATCAAGGATGCGGAGAAACTGGCGGAGCGGCTCAATGCGCTGCCGGAGCTGAAAGGCTTCCGGTTCCGCCCGATCCATTACAAACCGTTTTACGGCTCCGGTAAAGATGTGGAGCAGCACGGGGTGCAGATTTATTTGGCCGATCCATCGACCGCTTCGCAGCTGACGCTGGTGCCGTTCTATGCGATGCAGGAACTGGCCATCCTCTATCCGGCTCAGAAGCCGTTGGAGACGGCGGCCGCCTCGCGGATCTCCATGTTCGACAAAGTGTTGGGAACCGACCGGATGCGGCGGCTGTTCATCGGCGCGGGATATAAGGTAACCCCGGAGATGAAAGCCCTCTGGCGCCCGTCGGAGGCGTTCCTCGCCGGGAGGAGGCGATACCTCTTATATTGAGATCGGCCGGATAAAGAAAATACCCATGGTTGTGGCGGTGCGGATCTTTCCGGGAATGGTTTTTAATGGATTGATTTGCAGCTTTATAAACTGAAATAATATAGTGTCTCTTATTCGTCCGATTCAGGCTTGCCGATAAACGTATTTCTGAACTCGGTGGGCGATATGCCCGTATAGTGTTTGAAGAAGCGGCTCATATTGCTTTGTGAAGGGAAACCGGCCAGTGCGGCCACCTCTTTGACGCTGAGGTCGAAATTCTGCAAATGTCCTTTGATGGCGTAGAGCGTGAAACTGATGATCCACTCCTGTGCCGAACGGCCCGACATTTCGGACATCACCTGCGTGAGGTATTTCGGCGTGAGGTTCATTTTCCGTGCGTAAAACAGCAGTTCGCGGCTCTCCGGGAGATGCTCCATCACCAGGCCGATGAACCGGTACGCGATATTCTCCTTATGCGAATACGCGATTTTCTTTTGTGCCGCCGGTCGCGCCTGGTATGCGACATAAAGATCGAGATAGAAAACATGCAGTATCTGGATCACCGAGTCCTTGCGGAACCAACGGAGGGGATGTTCGGCGCGCATGCGGACAAGATCCAGGAAATGCAGGAAACGCGCCACCTCATTATCATTCAGGCGGTAGGTACAGTGACGTTGCATCCAAAAATAGAAATCCAGCGTCAGGGCATACAGTCCGCTCATCATGTCGTGGAAAAGCGATGCCGGAACCTTGAAAAAGCGCATGCCGAAATCGCTGCTGCGCTCCTTCATGCAGGCCTGAATATACGGGAACAAGACCAGCAGGTCGTTTTTCCCGACGGAGTGCGGATGGCCGAATACCTCTACGGTCGCCGAACCTTCGAGACAGATGCCTGCGACGCCCTCTTTCAGGAAGGCGGGTATTTCGTCGAACGGAAGATCCGAAACCTCTCCGTAGATCGGAAACTGAAAGTCTTGTCTCGATTCCTTTTGTCGCATAGGAAAACGCCGTACTCAGGTCTGCGCCGGGGTATATGCACCCAATACATTCAGGTCGGTCAAGTATTGAAAAGCAAGTGTAATGCTGTGCTTTGCAGTGTTTTACTTGTGGAATTCAGGTATAGATG
>JAJBVQ010000124.1 GCA_020859745.1 Rikenellaceae bacterium | reverse complement strand
GGATGCGCCAGCATCCTCGGAAGTTTTTTTGGTTCTTTTTGTTCACAAAAAGAACAGTACCCTCCCGGGCAGAAACAAGTCAGGAAAAGTAATAACTTTGCAGGGATATGACACGAAAGATTTTCCGGAGTTTATATATTTTGGTGGCCCTTCTTATGTTCGGGGCATGCAGCGACGTGAACGACAAGAACCAGCTCGCCGTTTACCTGTGCGACAGCCCCGCCGACTACGGCGGCCTCAACTTCTATATCACCGGCGTCGAAGTGCGCGCCGCTGGCAGCGACGCGTGGACACCCCTCGTCGTTACGCAGCAATACGTCGCCCTGATGGAACTCGTCAACGGCAAGATGCAGGAGGCAGGGCGAGGGACCATGCCACAGGGGGCATCGTATGATGCCGTCCGTCTGGCCTTCTCGCCCGAGAACGCCTATGTGGTGATCGCCGGGGAGAGCGTGCCGCTGGAGGTGGCCGAGGCCGACGCCACGGTGACCGTGCCGATTCCCGTCGTCACTATGGACGGGCCGAACAAACCCCTGCTGCTCGATATAGACATCGCATCATCCGTGGTGGCCGATGCCGCCGCCGCTGGCGGCTACCGCTTCCGTCCGCAGGTGTCGTTCGTGGACGTCGAGGAGTGCGGCGTGGTACAGGGCGGCCTTCAGATGGGCGATGCCGCCGTCACCTCGCGCTTATGGCTGCGCTTTACCGACGACGCCACCGGCGCCGTCAGCTCGACCTACTGCTCCCTCAACCCCGCCGGCGCGTTCTTCATGCGCCTGCCGCCCGGGGATTATACCCTCGAAGTGATACCTTCCGGCGACGAAGGGATCGTGACCTACTCCTCTAAAATCTCCGTGGGTCGGCAACAGGTCACCGACCTGGGAACCATTATTCTGGAAACTTACGGATTGTAAAGAGAGTGGAGCGGCGGCGACATATATGGGGCTGGATAGCGGCAGCCGTGGCGGTCGCCGCGGGACTGGCTTCGTGCAACACCATGCGCTATGTGCCGCAGGACAAATACCTGCTGCGCCGCAACGTCGTGGAGATCGAGGGGCTGCACAAAGCCTCGCGGCGCGACCGCGTCACCCCCAAAGAGCTGATGCAGTATGTCCAACAGCGACCCAACAACCGGCTGCTCGGCGTGGGGATCTACCTCGGGATGTACAACATCACCGACACCGCCAAACACAGCGGCTGGCAGCGTTTCTGGCGCAACAAAGTGGGCGAGGCACCGGTCATCTACGACCCGCAGCTGGCCGAGCGGTCGAAGCAGATGATGCAGGTCTACCTCACCTCGCGCGGTTACCTGGACGGCACCGTCTCCGACTCGGTGGAGTACCACCGCCGGGGGCGCAAAGTGACCGTGCGGTATATCGCCCGCGAAGGCAGGCCTTACACCGTTTCGCAGATACGCTACCGCATCGACGACAAATTCCTGGAACCCATTATTCTGGAGGATACCGCCGCCAGCCTGCTCCGGCCGGGGATGGTTTACGACCGCGACGTGTTCGACGCCGAGCGCGAGCGGATCAGCGCCCGGCTCCAGAACATGGGCTTCTGGGCCTTCAACAAAGGATACATCACCTATGTGGTGGATACCGCGCACCTCGACCACGCCATGACCCTGACCATGCGGGTGCGGCGGCGCGTGGCCTACGTGACGCCCGACGGCGAGCAGGTGATGGAGAACCACCCGGTCTACCGCATCAGCCGCATCACCGTCAACACCTACTACGACCCCACCAAGTCGCCCGAAGAGCTGGAACGGCTGCCGTGGGACACCACGCAGTACAACGGGATCGACCTGCTCTACCTCGACAAGCTCCGCCTGCGGGAGAACATACTGGTGGGGGCGATCCGCCTCTCGCCCAACGAGCTTTACGACAAAAGCAGCGTGCAGCGCACCTACAACAACATCCGCAACCTGCAATACAGCTCCAACATCCTGTTCAACGAACTGCCTTACGACACGCTGCACCCGGTCGAGGTGACGCGGGCATCGGCCACGGGCGCACCCGTCTCGACGATGGAGCGGAACCTCTCGTGCCTGATCCAGTGCACGCCTAACGTGCGGCAGAATTTCAACGTGGATGCCGAGATCTCCACCACGGCGGACTACTATTCCATGGCGCTGACCCTCGGCTACCAGAACAAAAACCTGTTCCGGGGCGCCGAGAACTTCACCGTCAATTTCCGGGGGGCCTACGAGCTGATGAAAAACAAGGGGAACCGCAACTCCTACGAGTTCGGGGTGAGCGTGGGGCTGGACATCCCGCGCTTCCTGCTGCCCATACGGGCCGACCGGCTGGCGAAATTCCCGCAGCAGAAGACCAATATCTCCGTCACGTACGACATCCAGCGGCGGCCGGACTACAACCGCACCATTGCGGGGGGTACTTTCGGCTACTCGTGGTCGCTGCGCAACGGGGCGCGGTTTCAGATCAACCCCGTGGACATCAACGTGGTGGACGTGCCGTGGATCGACCCCGACTTCAAGAACAGCATCGAAAACCCGTACCTGAAGAACAGCTACGAGTCGCAACTGATCGCGGGCCTCTCGGCGGGCTACTATTACCAGACCAATCCCAACCCGAAGGCCGACAACCTGTCGATCCGGCTGGTGGGGGACGCCAACGGGAACCTGCTGCGGGCGCTGACGGCGTGGATGGGCAAGTCCACGACCATCAATGCGGGGCAGGCCGACCAGGAGAGTTTCTACAAAATCTTCGGCATCCGCTACGCGCAGTACGCGCGGCTGAGTTTTGACATCAGCCAGCGCGTGAACCTCACTTCGACCACCCAGATGGCGTGGCGCTTCTTTATCGGCGGCGGGGTGGCCTACGGCAACTCCAAAACGCTGCCTTACGAGCGGCTCTACTTCGCGGGGGGGGCCAACAGCATGCGCGGCTGGCAGGTGCGCACGCTGGGGCCGGGCGAGACGCTCTACAAGAAGGAGACTTACCCCAACCAGTTGGGGGATTTCCGGCTGGAGGCCAATCTGGAGTACCGTTTCTCGGTGGTGGGGAACTTCGGGATGGCGGTCTTCCTCGACGCGGGGAATGTGTGGATGAACGCCAAGGGATCGGCGCCCGACGCACGGTTCAAGTTCAACAGTTTCTACAAGCAGATTGCGCTGGACACGGGCCTCGGATTCCGGTATGACCTGGGCTTCGTCCTGTTGCGGCTGGACTGGGGGGTGAAACTCCACAACCCGAACGTGCCGCCTCCGGAGCGGTGGAACAGCGGCTTCAAATGGAAGGAGACGGCCTTGCACTTCGCCATCGGCCTGCCGTTTTGATGCGTTTTTTTGTTTTGTTAAGAGAATTATCTATATTTGTGGTGTAATCGTGGCGGCGGTTTAGAATTGACATACTTTTAACCTCTATTCGTAAATCTGGAAAATTTACTTGTGTACAGAGGTTAGGAGTTGGATTCCATGCTTGTATCTTTACGGGCATGGGGCCAACTTCTTTCTGTACACAGGCCCTCCAGAGCCTACGAATAGGGAGAAGATTTGGCTCCATGCTTTTTTTATAGATCGAGGGCTCCTGCGGCGCG
>JAJBVQ010000192.1 GCA_020859745.1 Rikenellaceae bacterium | reverse complement strand
ACGGCTTCCTCGTGCTACCTCGCCAAAGCTCGCAAGCGGCTTTGGTCTCGGAACGCTACTCGGTTCCTCCTCGCCGCGTAGCAATACTCAAACCTGCGGTTCGTATGGCGTACGCTGGCAGCGTCGGTTGTTCACAAAGAGAACAGTACCCTCAAATACAATGAAAAAGGTATCAGAATAAACGGAGGATTACAGTTTGGCAGTATGCGAGCGCATGAGCGGCAGGTATTTGCGCGACGGCGACGGCAGCGGATCGCCACCCAAGCCGTACTCCGCCCAGCGCGCGTCAACCCTCTCGATCACCTCCGCCGACATCGTCACCACATTCGGCCAGCCCCGCTCCACCTGTTCCGGTTTGAACCGCGCGTCCAGCCTCAGCACCCCCTCCGCCGACACCGACACATCCCGCACCGGGTCCGCATTTCCCGCAGCCAACCATACCAAGTCATTGAAATCCAGCCCCGCCGCCTTCACGAAATTATCCCAGACAACTTCGACAGGCACAGACTCCCGGTACGGCGCCTCGTCCCCCTCCTCCGCCGTCTTGCGCGTCAGGTCGAGGCACAGCTTGCCCCCGAACCCCATCTGCGGCGCCGAATGATCCAGCACATCCAGCACCCCACGCGAGAACAGCGCGTCCTGCGCCGGGTCGAACCGGTGCAGACGCTCCCGGATCACCTCCGTATAGCCCTCCCCGGAAACCCCTTCGGTATCCTCCGCCGACAGCACGATCAGGAACTTGTTGAAACTCATCTGACCCGCCCCCCACAGCGCATGGGCCACTTTCAAAGCCTGCCCCGCGTAGCTCTTTTCGATCACGCACACCGCAATATTGTGCGCCACCCCCGCCGGCGGCATCCAGAGATCCACCACCTCCGGCGCGATCGTGTAACGGATCGGAGCCAGGAAAATGCGCTCCGTCGCCAGCTGGATATAGGCGTCCTCCATCGGCGGAATGCCCACCAGCGTCGCCGGCCATACCGCGTCCCGCCGGTGCGTGATGCAGGTGACATGGAACCGCGGATAAAGGTCTTTCAGCGAATAGAAACCCGTGTGGTCGCCGAAATCGCCCTCCATGACCTTCGGCTCCGCCGGATCGACATAGCCCTCGATCACGAAATCGCAGTCGCCCGGCACCCGCAGGTCGTTGGTCAGGCACTTCACCAGCTCCACCGGCTTGCGCCGCAGGAAACCCGCAAGCATATACTCGTCCAGTCCGTCCGGTAGCGGCGCCGTCGCGCAATAGGTGTACGCCGGGTCGCCTCCCAGGCAGACCGCCACCGGCATCCGCTCGCCCCGCCGCTGGTACTCTTGGTAGTGACGCTCGCCCGTCTTGTGCTTGTGCCAGTGCATCCCCGTCGTTTGCTTGTCGAATATCTGCATCCGGTACATCCCCACATTGCGGCCGCCCGTCTGCGGATCGACGGTGTGCACCAGCGGCAAAGTCACGAACCGTCCCCCATCGTACGGCCAGCATTTCAGCACCGGCAACTTCGACAAGTCCGCCGCATCGCCCTTATGGATCACCTGCTGGCACTCGCCCCGCTTCGAAATGCTGCGCGGCATCCACTCGCCGACCTCCTTGAGCAGGGGGAGCATCCGGAGCTTGTCCATCAGCCCCGCCTTGGGCCGCACGGCATCGGTGAACAGGGACTCGATCCGCTCGCCGATCTGCTCCAGCCGATCCACCCCCAGCGCCATGCAAATCCGCCGCCGGGAACCCAGCATATTGGTCAGCACCGGAAATCCCGTCCCGGTGTTTTCGAACAGCAGGGCCTTACCCCCACCGGGCTGCTTGGCCTGCCGGTCGGTCAGCTCGGCGATCTCCAATTCCGGGTCTACCGGGGCGGCGATCCGGATCAGTTCGCCCGCTTTTTCCAGCGCGGCGACATATTCCGCTAAATTTCTATACATCTTCGGTACATTAATGGCTCAAAATTAATAAATTTGCAAAATGCACTTAACTCTAAGAGCAAGAATATGGCCAAACCGATCCATCTCTATAATACGCTGACCCGTCGCAAGGAGGAGTTCGAACCGCTGCACGCCCCGGCCGTGGGGATGTACGTGTGCGGGCCGACGGTCTACGGGGATCCGCATTTGGGGCATGTACGGCCGGCGGTGACGTTCGACCTGCTGTTCCGCCTGCTGCGGTACGAGGGGTACAAAGTGCGCTACGTGCGGAACATCACGGACGTGGGGCACCTGGAGAACGACGCGGACAGCGGCGAGGACAAGATCGCCAAGAAAGCGCGGCTGGAACAGCTGGAGCCGATGGAGATCGCGCAATACTACACCAACCGGTACCACGAGTTTATGGATAGGCTGGGGGTGCTCCGGCCGTCGATCGAGCCGCACGCATCGGGGCATATTATCGAACAGATCGAGATGACCCGGGCGATTTTGGAGGCGGGGTATGCCTATGTCAGCAACGGGTCGGTCTATTTCGATGTGCAGAAATATGTTTCCGACGGGCATAATTACGGGGTTTTGAGCGGGCGGAACCTCGACGACATGCAGTCGGGGGGCCGGTCGGAGGATTTCGAGACCGAAAAGCGTTTCCCGGCGGATTTCGCTTTGTGGAAAAAGGCTTCGCCGGAGCATATCATGCGCTGGCCATCGCCGTGGAGCGACGGTTTCCCGGGGTGGCACCTCGAATGTTCGGCGATGAGCGCGAAGTACCTGGGTGAGACGTTCGACATCCACGGCGGGGGAATGGACCTGATGTTCCCGCACCACGAGTGCGAGATCGCGCAATCCACGGCGGCGCAGGGCCATGCTTCGGCGCGCTACTGGGTGCACAACAACATGGTGACCATCGGGGGGCAGAAGATGGGTAAGTCGCTGGGGAATTTCATCACACTTGAGCAGTTCTTTACAGGGGATCACGCGTTGTTGTCGCAGGCTTATGCGCCGATGGTGATCCGGTTCTTTATTTTGCAGGCGCATTATCGTTCGACGCTGGATTTCAGCGACGAGGCGTTGCAGGCGGCGGAAAAGGGGCTGGAGCGCTTGACCAAGGCATGGAATATTCTTGCTTCCGGTAAGATCAAGCCCGCAGCGGCTTCGACAATACCGTCGCCGGCATCTTTGCTCGCGGAGTGCGAGGAGGCGTTGTGCGACGACCTGAACAGCCCGGTGGCCATTGCGAAGCTGTTCGACTGGGTGCGCCATGTCAACGCCCTGAACGACGGAACGCTATCCGCCACGGCGGAGGATATACAAACTTTACGAAATACGTTTGACCGTATTTTGGGCGATCTGCTCGGATTGACCCCTGAAATCACTGCCGCGGCGGCCGGCAACGACCGCTTAGGCGGAGTGGTGGACATGGTGCTCGAAGTGCGGCAACAGGCCAAGGCTGCCAAGGACTGGGCCACCTCAGACCTGATCCGCGACCGGCTGGCGACGCTGGGCATACGAGTCAAGGACCGCAAGGACGGCGCAGACTGGGAACTGGATTAACCTTTTTTGAATTATAACCGTTCGTTTATTCGCTACCCCTGGAGGGTACCGTTCTTTCTTTGAAAAGAAAGAACCAAAGAGCCGACGCAGCAACCGAGCGCC